>JBDSYI010000421.1:0-20469 GCA_039925745.1 Casimicrobium sp.
CATCAGGTTTCGACGACAGCGTGCCCTTGCCGTCTACCGTGATTCGACCGTCTCCCCCGCGTGCGGTAACCGCCTCAAGCTGAACCTGATCGCCGACAAAAACGATGCGCCCGCGACCTTCAGTCAGGTTAACGCCTTCAAGAGCGTTTTTGACACTCACGTCGTTCAGTACGAGTGCGCCCTGCCCTTTCGGCGCACCCAAAGTGCCAGTGAATTTCGCGTCACCGTTGACGCCGCCACCCAACCGCCAACCCGGCGGCAAGAAGCTGCCCCATGCCGCCAAATTGTCGAGCCGCGCGGTGAGTTTGCCGTCGAGCGGAGACGAGGCAGGCGGGAACACGTCTTTCGGCGACGCTGTGACGTTTGCCGTCGCTTCTACATGGCCAATTTGTTCGCCATCAACGAGCTGTGTCACTCGCCAGATGCCTTGCTCGGCGTTCAGCGTGAATTTAAGCTCTTTTAAACCCAGCATGCCAGCGCCAGCGTTATCGCCGATGCGTAGATCGCCCGATTGCCGTGCAAGCTCGAGCGAGGCCCGCGTTCCATTGTCGGTCGATAGCGCAAACTTGCCCGCGAGCACCAGATCGCCTTCGAGGTTTTTGCCACCGAGTTGGCGCTCAAGCGTGACGACGTTGAACGGCCCGATGTTGCCAGCGCCAGAAAACTTTGGCGACGATTGCGTGGGGCTCGCGGCGGTGTATTGCAGCGCTGACCACGCCACCGGCACGGTCGCGATGAGCGCCTTGCCTGCATCTGCGGTAAAGCTGCCGCCCGAAGTCGGCGTGCCGTTTTTCCAGCGCAACGTAAACGGCTCGACTCGCGCCCACGCTCGCGGCGCGGTGCCTTCGTCTGCGACGATCTCGTTAACTTGTAACCGCTCAATCGCGCCCGTCCACGCGGTTAAAGCGTTGCTCGCGTTGCTGTCGGTGCGCCCCACCAGCGCCGCGCTCAGTTGCAAATCACGCTCCCCCTGCTTCATCGTTCCGGTCGCTTCGATGCGGTGCTCACGCAAGCTACCTCGACCTTCGAGCTTCAGGGAACTCACGGAGGTATTGGTCGGTGCGCTGCTGCTGATCCCGTCGGCGCTGAGATCGAGGCTGAAAGGCGCATCAGGCTGAAGCGCCACGCGTAATTTCGCTGCTAATTTCTGCACGCGCATGGTCGCTTGGGCTAGGTCTTGTCCTGTAACGCTGGCGTCAACGGCAAGCGCGTTCCACGCGCCGGACAGCGTGCCCTTCCCCTGTATAACGCCGCCCAGCGTGGCTTTGTTCAATTCGCCCGTTTTTCCCGGCGCTGGAGCTAACGCTTGCAGCGCACTCAAATTTTGCGCATCGACGGACCACGTGAGCACATCGCTCGCGGCGCCCAGGCGACCGCTCCATTGCGCGCGATTAGTTGCGAGCACGAGATTGCCAGTTGTCTCGATGCGCGGCGGCAAATTGGGAGCGTCCGCAGGGCCTAGCAACGTCAGTTTCGTCTCGCCCGCCAGCGCTTGGGCGCCCCAGCGACTGTCCTTGAGTACAACGTCCGCACTGGCGGAGATGGGTTTCGCCGGGGTCGCAGGATCGATGATTGCAGTGGCTTTGATGCTGCCGTTGAGCATCGCGCTGGGCCCGCTGCCCGTGCGCGGAGGCATGAACGCGAACGGGTCGAGCTTTGTCAATTGCGCCTCAGTCGTCACCCGCCACGGATTGATTTTTTTTGCCGCCGTTGCCGCAGTGGTGTTCGTTGTGGCGTCACGTTCGGCGAGCATCGTTGCACGAACTTGTGCGCCGCCAGCGACGACGTTGAGCTCGCTCAACTCGATGCGAGATTGCTGGATTTTTCCCGTCAGATTGACGTCGACGCCGGATCGCAGTCCGGTCGGCAAACGCTTTTGATCGATAAGCGCGGCAAGCGCTGTGCCTTTGAGCGTCGCCTTGAGTGCGATGGGTTTGACCGCCGTGGTGTCTTCACCCGAAGCGACGACTCGTCCCGCAACCTGAAGCGCAGGCCAGCGCGCGTCGAGTTCGGCGAGCTTGACGTCACTAGCGTCAAACGCGAGTTGCCACGGTCCGGTCTTCCATGTGCCACTGCCAGTGACACGACCTGCATCGCCTTTGCTGCCGGACAGCTGCGCGCTGAAGGCGTCGATGACCGCGTTCTCAGGCGTGCCGCTGGCGGAGACTTTGAGGGCTGAAACGGGAAGCAGCTTGCGATCTAGCGACCCCGGTGTCGCGTTAGTCGCTTCCACCACGATCTGTATCGGCTCATCATTGCTGAGCGCGATGTCGGCCTTGCCAGTGAGCGCGGTCGAAGGTGCGCCAGGCAGCAACTTGCTCACATCAAAGCGATCAAAGCGCGCGACCAGTGCTGGCAACGGCAACGGAGCAAACGGCTGCACACGAGCGGTGACATCGAGCGCTTGGTCTGCGGCTCGTGCGGTAACCGTCACGCCGAAATTTTCGAGCGGGCCCGCTGCGATGAGTGCTGCCGTCCACGGCAAACCCGCCGCTTCGCCTTTCGCCTCTTGTGTGGCGGAGAGATTAGCGATTAGGGCGAGCGGCGATTGTGGATTGATCGTCAAATCGCCGTTGACACTCAGCGTATTGATCGAGGCGTTCGCAAGCTTCACGACATGCGCTTTGTCGCCAAGATTGACCGCACCGTTGAGCTCGGTGATTACGGTTCCTTTCGCTGCCTCGGTCTTTTCCGGATGGACACTGAGCTTGCCAATCGTCAGCGCGTCAATCACCACCGCGAACGGTAGTTCCAGTGACGTCGGAGGTGGGCTGGGCGCGCTCGGACGCGTGCTGACGTCAACCTCAGCAGCGCTCAGGCGATCAAAGTGAAAGCGCGGCGGGCGCAGATCGTAGTCCGCAAGTGAGTAGCTCAAGTTGCGAACGACGATACGTGACGACGCGAGAGCGATCTGAACTTCCTTTGCGGAAAATTTACTGCGAATATCTCCCGCAGGCTCGACAACCGTAACGAGTCCGTCACTCCACGACTGAACCGCGCCAAACAGCGTGCGTTGGCCATCCGCCGTTTTTATCAAGTAGAAAATTGCCGCCACGATCACCACAAATGTGACCAACAATAAGGCGACGAGTCCGAGCGACCAGCGCACTGCGTGGTGCCTGAAGCTTCTAGTTTTTTTTGCTGGCGAAGGCGCTTGCGTTGAAGCTTGGGTACTCACTAAAAGGTAACCCCGACCGAAACCCCAAAGTTCACTTTTTTCGTTTGCTGCGCATAAGCAAGGTATCCACTCACCGGGCCGACCGGGCTGCGCCAGCGAGCGCCGATGCCATAGCTCGTGTTCGCCTTCCACGTGCGAGCCGAGTCAGCCGCATCACCCACATCTACGAACACCGTGCCATAAATCCCCGGCTTGATTTCACGCGCGATCTCAGCGCTGCCCGTCATCAAAAAGCGTCCGCCTGCAACATACGTTCCGGTGGGATTGACGCCCTGGATGCCCAGCGTCTGAAAGCCGTAGCCGCGCACCGACACCTCACCGCCCGCTTTAAATAGCAGGCTTTGTGGAATGCCCGCTGGCGTGCTGGCAAACACCTGCCCAACTTCAAGCCGCGCCTGCGTTAGCCACTGTTTGCCAAGCGGATAAAAATAGGTCGCGCGACCCAACGCACGGAGAAATGGTTTGCCGTTTTCCGTGCTGCCAAACCTTGCGCCTGCGCCGATTTGCCCAGATATGGCAAAACCTTGCGTCGGAAAAACTGGATCATCAACATTGCGCCAAACCATCTCGGAACCAGCAACCGCTGCGTTGCCCGTCAAGTCGTTGTTCGGGGCGCGCACCGCCGAGCGCAGCACGTCAACAAAGTAGAGCCGCGTAATGCGATCAGTGTCCTGTCGACGACCGACACGCAGGCGCTGGTTGTCAATCACGAGACCTGCCACGTCAGTGCGTCCCGCCGATACTGACACCAGATTTCGATAATTGTTGGGCAAGGGATACGACAGAAAGTCCGCGCTAAAACTGCTCTCATCGCGGGCCCAGCGTAGTCGCGTGAGAGACTGCCAGTCGAGTCCGAACAGCCGCAGATATTCATGCTCAGCGGTGACGCGCGGCCCGTTTTCGGTGCTGAAGCCGGGGCCAAACAGCAGGCGATGAAGCGTCTGCTCGCGCAATCGCACTTGAACGGGCACTGCATCCGCCAGCGCCGGATTTGGCTCAATATCGACCACTGCCGCTCGGAACAAGCCACTCGATCGCAGGCGATCCTGAAAGTCCAGCAAGGCTTTTTGGGTGTACGGTTGACCAACAGTGATCGTTGCCAAATTGTCAACGGTGGAACGCGGGTAGCGCTGCAGTCCAGTGACGGTGATCGGCCCAAATTTGAACTCGGGGCCACTGTCGAAATCGACCTTCAACGCGGCCTCGTTGGCTTCGGCGTCAATCGTTGCGGCGCTGTCAGCGATACGTGCGGCAGGATAGCGATCAGCCCAAAGGCCAGACAACAACGCACTCTTTGATGTGGACCACTCGCTGTCCTGAAACGGCGCGCCAACCGGCAAACCCCATAGGCTCCGGATTGTGGCGATGCGCGTTGCTCCGCCAGCTTCTATCGTGATGGCTCCAGCGGGTGTTATCGCAACAGACGCGATTCGGGTGCGTGGCCCCGGCGCGATGGTCACGGTGACTTTGCGTTGAGCTGAATTTCCGTTTTGCAGGCCGCTGGTCTCAATACGAATATCAGCGTTAAAGTAGCCTTCGGTCTCAAGTAATTTGCGCAGCTGTTCTGGCGCAATTTCGACCAGTCGCGTGATCTCAGCATTCGTAACGTCCGCCTGATCGGCGAAACGTGAAACGTCTGCGTAGCGGGCGAGTGTTGCACGCAGCGCAGATGGCACCTCTGGCGCAACAAAGCTTACCTCGTACGCAGCCGCATGAACGATGGGCGCACAACACAGCCCGATCAACAACGCCGCAGGCAGACGTGCTCGCATGCGGTCGAACCGACCTGCCTTTGAGAGAAGGGCGTTAAGCCAGTTTGCGTCGAACAATGTCGTTCACTTGCGCCGGATTGGCTTTCCCCTGTGAGGCCTTCATGACCATTCCAACGATGCTCATGAGCGCTTTTTCCTTGCCGGCTTTGTAATCGGCAATTTGGGTTGCGCTCTTTGCGAGTACTTCGTCAACGATTTTTTCTATCGCACCGCTGTCACTGATTTGTTTGAGACCCTTGGCTTCGATCACGTTATCAACGCTTGCCGCTTCACCACTCCACAACGCTTCGAATACGGTCTTCGCGATCTTGTGACTGATGGTGCCGTCGCTGATGCGGGCAACCAAATTTGATAATCGCACGGCGTTAACTGGGGACGCCTCGATACTCTTGTCTTCGCGATTTAGCGCGGCTAACAATTCGCCCAACATCCAGTTGGCGACCAGTTTGGCATCAGCACCTGCGTTTACCGCCGTCTCAAAGTAGCTCGCCGTGGCGCCGTCTTGCGACAGCAACATCGCGTCGTAATGCGACAGGCCGTATTGCGAGGAGAAACGCGCGCACTTCGCCACCGGCAACTCAGGCATACCGGCCTTGATGCGAGCAAGCATTTCATCCGAAACCACCAACGGCGGCAGGTCGGGATCAGGGAAGTAGCGATAGTCCATCGCGTCTTCCTTGCTGCGCATCGCCTTCGTTTCACCCGTATCCGGGTTGAATAATACGGTCGCCTGTTGAATCTTGCGACCATCCTCAATTTCAGCGATTTGCCACTGCACCTCGTAGTCAATCGCCTGCTGCATGAACTTGAAACTGTTCAAGTTCTTTATTTCGCGCCGGGTGCCGAATTCTTTTTGTCCAAACGGACGCACCGACACGTTGACGTCGCAGCGGAAGGAGCCTTCTTGCATATTACCGTCGCAGATGTCGAGATAGCGCACCAGGTTGTGCAGCGTCTTGGCATACGCGATGGCTTCTTTTGCAGAGCGCATTACGGGCTCCGTCACGATTTCAAGCAACGGGGTTCCGGCACGGTTGAGATCGACGCCAGATTCATTGTCAAATTGCTCGTGAACGCTCTTGCCTGCGTCTTCTTCAAGATGCGCACGCGTCAAATCAACGACCTTGGTCGTGCCGTCATCAAGCGTGATGGTGATTGAGCCACCCGAGACGATTGGCGTCTCAAACTGCGAAATCTGATACCCCTTGGGCAAGTCAGGATAGAAGTAATTTTTGCGGGCGAAGATGGAGCGTTGATTGATCGTCGCACCAATCGCCAAACCGAACCTTACGGCGCGTTCGACTGCGCCTAAGTTCATGACTGGCAACGCGCCAGGCATCGCCAAGTCGACGACGTTAGCCTGCGTGTTTGGCGCAGCACCAAACGCCGTGCTGCTGCCACTAAAAATTTTTGACGCGGTCGTGAGTTGGGTGTGTGTTTCCAACCCGATCACTATTTCCCACTGTGCCATAGGTGCGCTCTAAATGGACGGATGGCGTTTGTGCCAATCCGTCGCCAATTGAAACTGATGCGCCACATTCAACATGCGCGCCTCATCGAGATAATTACCAATAATTTGCATGCCAACGTGCTGTCCGTTCTCATCGACGCCGCAGGGGTGGCTCATCGCAGGCTGACCGGTCAAGTTGGCGCAAATGGTGAAGATGTCATTCAGGTACATTTTCACAGGGTCGTCGCTCTTGCTGCCGAACTGGAACGCGGTTTCTGGTGCTGTTGGGCCCATGACGACGTCACACACTTCGTAAGCCCGCTTGAAGTCTTCGGCGATCAGGCGACGTAATTTGCCCGCCTGCAAATAGTAAGCATCGTAATAGCCGTGCGACAGCACATAGGTGCCAATCAAAATGCGGCGTTTGACTTCGGCTCCGAGGCCTTCGGCGCGCGAGCGCTTGTACATGTCCATCAGGTCGATGTATTCCGACGCCCGATGACCGTAACGCACGCCGTCGAAACGCGACAGATTGCTTGATGCCTCAGCGGGTGCAACAACGTAATAAGCAGGCACCGAATACTTAACGTTCGGCAACGAAATTTCGACCGTTACCGCGCCGAGTTTGCGATAGACGTCGAGCGATTCATCGACGGCCTTTCCAACGCCTGTGGCAACGCCTTCACCAAAGAACTCCTTCGGCAAGCCAATGCGCAGTCCGGTTAACGGTTTAGAGAGGTCGCGCGAGTAATTTTCGGTGGCACGGTCAAGAGAGGTCGCATCGTTTGTGTCAAATCCGGCCATCGCGCTCAGCAGCAATGCGCAGTCTTCAGCGGTTTGCGCAAACGGCCCCGCTTGATCGAGTGACGAAGCGAACGCGATGATGCCGAACCGCGAGCAGATTCCGTACGTCGGTTTGAGGCCCGTAAGGTTGCAGAACATCGCTGGCTGACGGATCGAGCCTCCCGTGTCGGTACCAGTCGATGCTGGCGTCAGGCCCGCAGCCACGCTGGCTGCTGAGCCTCCCGACGAACCACCCGGAACGCGAGAGGTGTCCCACGGGTTTTTCACGGTGCCAAAGTACGAGGTTTCGTTCGATGAACCCATCGCGAACTCGTCCATGTTCAACTTGCCGAGCGTGACCATGCCCGCGGCCGACATGTTTTTGACGACGGTTGAACTGTACGGCGCGACGAAGTTCTCCAGCATTTTCGAGCCGCAGGTAGTGCGCCAGCCGTCAATCAGATAGATGTCTTTGTGCGCGATGGGGACGCCAAGCAACGGCGCAGCGTTGCCTGCGCCGCGATTGTCATCGGCAACTTTGGCCTCGGCCAGCGTTTTTTCACGATCCAGTGTGATGTAGGCATTAAGCACTGGCTGCAAGGCATCGGCGCGGTCCAGATAGTGCGTCGCCAGTTCAACCGCGCTGACTTTTTTTTCGTCGAGCGCTTTGACTGTTTCCGCCACCGTAGCAAAGGTGTTCCAACTCATTCGATCACCTTCGGCACGAGAAAATACCCCTCAGCTGCCTGAGGTGCATTTTTTTGATATTTTTCGCGATGATTGGTCTCTGTCACGACGTCGTCGCGCAAACGCAGCACCATATCAAGGCCGTGCGACATCGGTTCGATGCCCTTTGTATTGACAGCCTGCATCTCGTCAATGAGCTTGAAAATGCCGTCCAGCTTGGCTTGCACGTCGAGGACGTCGGCGGGAGTAACGCGGATACGGGCGAGATGCGCGATCCGCTCAATATCTTGGGGTGTGAGGCTCATGAATCAGGAGAAATCAGTGAAAAGGCCCGAGCCTGTCCATGGGGAGAGGCGGATGGCGGGCGCTGAGAAGTGTTTATTCAGGAGGGGTAGGGTAACATAACGGGTTAATTAAGGCTCGCTACAGTCCTTACGCATAATGCTGAAGAAGGGCTTGCAGTCGATGTTTCCGGGGGATGGGTGTAGGGTCTGACGTGCATGTTGCACCTTGGGCCCGTACGGCGTTGTCCGATGCGGTCACGGGAGGCCGCGAGAATTTATGTTCAAGTTTCTGACAGGTTATTTTTCCACCGACATCGCGATTGATCTCGGTACCGCTAATACGCTCATCTATGTGCGCGGCAAGGGCATTGTTCTTGACGAGCCGTCGGTCGTGGCAATCCGGCAGGAGGGCGGTCCCAACGGCAAGCGCGTCATACAAGACGTAGGTTTGTCTGCCAAGCAGATGCTAGGTAGAACACCAGGCAACATCACGGCGATTCGACCGATGAAAGACGGTGTGATCGCCGACTTCAACGTCACCGAGCAAATGTTGAAGCAGTTCATCCGCAAAGTGCTCGATAGCAAAATGTTCAGCCCGAGCCCACGCATCATCATCTGTGTGCCATGCGGCTCGACGCAGGTTGAGCGGCGCGCGATTCGTGAATCGGCGCTCGGTGCCGGCGCGTCGAAAGTGTTTTTGATCGAAGAGCCCATGGCTGCGGCTATTGGTGCCGATCTACCGATTTCGGATGCGACCGGGTCGATGGTTGTCGACATCGGTGGTGGCACCACCGAAGTCGGCGTCATCTCGCTTGGCGGCATGGTCTATGCGGGCTCGGTTCGTGTCGGCGGCGACAAATTCGATGAAGCGATCATCAATTACATCCGTCGCAACTACGGCATGTTGATCGGTGAGACCACGGCTGAAATGATCAAGAAAAAGATCGGATCGGCGTTCCCCGGTAGCGAAGTGCTCGACATGGAAATCAAGGGCCGCAATCTGGCCGAAGGTATTCCGCGTGCGTTCACTGTTTCGTCAAACGAAATCCTTGAAGCGCTGACCGACCCGCTGAACGCCATCGTCAGCGCGGTGAAACAGGCGCTGGAGCGCACACCGCCGGAGCTTGGATCCGACATCGCGGAAAAGGGCATGGTGCTCACAGGTGGCGGCGCGCTGTTGCGCGATATTGACCGCTTGCTGATGGAAGAAACGGGGCTCCCCGTGGTCGTGGCCGAAGACCCGCTCACCTGTGTGGTGCGTGGCTGCGGAAAGGCGCTCGAAAATATCGATCGCCTGTCTTCAATCTTCACGACTGACTAAGAAAGCCCGAAAAGTGACCTTCAGCTGCCCACGCTTTCACACAGTGAACGTCGGCAGCAGAATCACCGCACCGTTGAAGTTTTATGCACGGTAGAGTCACATCGCTGCCCTCCGAGCCGCGCCGCTTTTTTAACCGCGGGCCAAGTCCCATTGCACGCCTTACGTTTTTTGGTGTGATCTCCATCGCGATCATGTTCATTGATGCGCGTTTCCGCACGCTTGAAACGGTTCGCATGGCCATTGCAACTGTCGTGTATCCCGTGCAAGAGGCGGCGCTATTACCTGCACAAATGGCGACGCGAATCGGGCAATTTTTCGACACGCGGGACGACCTTCGTGCTGAAAACACGAAACTAAAAGCTGAACTTCTCGTCGCGTCGCAGGCACAACAGTCGCAAGTGGCTGCGAAACAGGAAGCTGATCGCCTGACAAAGCTTTTAAACATTTCACAAACGGCGCAGACTAAAGCGCAAGCTGCGAGAGTGGTTTACTTGGCACGCGATCCGTTCTCGCAGAAAGCGTTCGTGGATCGCGGCGCATCGCAGAACTTTGAGCCAGGCTCTGCCGTGGTCGATGAGCTGGGCCTGCTCGGACAGTTAACACGTGTGCATCCGCTGCTGGCCGAAATCACACTGCTGACCGAAAAAGACTTCGCAGTACCCGTAAAAATCGAGCGCACTTCAATGCATGCCTTGCTCTACGGGCGCGGGCCCGGTAAATTGCCAGAACTGCGCAATGTCGCGAGTAACGCTGACGTGAAAGAAGGCGATCTGCTGCTGACCTCAAGCATTGATGGCCTATATCCCGGAAACATCCGCGTCGCTCGCATTACCGGAGTTCAGCGCGACGCCGAAAGCCCGTTCGCCCGCATTGAATGCATGCCGACTGCCGCTGTGGCCGGTGCCGATACGGTGTTGGTGCTCGACAAACCGCCGACACCTACGCCCCGACCCGCGCTGGAAGCGGCCACCGAGTCCCATTCAAAGAAACGTCGATGAACCGCTTTCATCTGCCCGATTCGCCGCTTTTTAAAATCGCGAATCCTGAGGATATCCTTCTATCGGCGAAGCCCTGGTTTGTGGCGATTACGCTGGCTTTTGCATTCACGACCAATTTGTTGCCGCTGTCCGGCTTTGCGCTGGCGTTGCGCCCTGATTTTTTCGCGCTCGTGCTGCTGTATTGGGCGATTCATCAACCACGCTGGATCGGTATCGGCGTGGCCTGGGCCTGCGGCCTGCTGACCGACGTCGTTGAAGCGAACCTGTTCGGACAGCATGCGTTGGCTTATGCCATTCTTGGCTTCGCAGCGGGCTATTTTCATCGTCGCGTTTTGCGCTTTCCAGTATGGCAACAGGCGCTGCATGTGCTTGGCCTATTGCTCATAGCGCAAGTTGTCGTTCTGGTGTTGCGACTCATGAGCGGTGCGTCGCCACCCAGTGCTGCGTTTCTCCTCGGGAGCGTTACCAGTGCACTGTTGTGGCCGGTGTTGTCCGCACTGTTACAGTGGCCACAGCGCGTTCGCTCGCTGCTGGATTAGAGCGTCAGGTCGCAGATGTCAGCCGAACTCAGAAATTATGATCAGGAGCTGTTCTGGTTTCAGCGGCGGCTGTCGCTCGCGGCGGCGATTGTCGTGCTCGGTTTTCTGGCACTTTTTGGCCGCTTCGTTTATCTACAAGTCATTCAGTACAAGCATTTTGCGACGCTGGCGGAAGCCAATCGCATCGACGTTCAGCCTGAGGCCCCGAATCGCGGCATCATTACCGATCGCAACGGCGTCGTGCTCGCCTCCAACTACTCGGCCTATACGCTTGAGATGAATCCGCAAAAGATTGGTGATCTTGATGCGGCCATCGACGAAGTCGGCAAGATCGTCGACATCTCCGCACGTGATCGACGTCGTTTCAAGCGTCTCTATGACGAATTTCGCACCAACGAAAGCCTCCCACTTAAGTCGCGCTTGACCGATGAAGAGGTGGCGCGGGTGGCGGCAAATCGCTTTCGATTGCCAGGCGTAGAAATCAAGGCGCGGCTGTTTCGACAATACCCATTTGGCGAAATCGCATCGCATGTCGTTGGCTACATCGGTCGGATCAGTCAGAGCGAAAAGGAGCGCATCGAACAACAGGAATTGACGGCGAACTACAAGGGCTCGGACTACATAGGCAAACGCGGTATTGAACTTTCCTATGAACGCGACCTTCATGGATCGGCGGGTTCAACTGAGGTTGAAGTCGACGCCAATCGCCGGGTGGTTCGCGTGTTGTCACGCAAACCTTCCATCATCGGCAACAACCTTCAACTCTCGCTTGATATCCGTCTGCAAAAAATTGCTGAGGAAGCATTTGGCAAAAAGCGCGGTGCCCTGATTGCAATCGAGCCGTCGACCGGCGACGTCCTTGCATTCGTCAGTAAGCCTGGCTATGACCCAAACCTGTTCGTAGACGGAATCGATCCACAAAGCTGGGATGCGCTGCGCGATTCACCGGACAAGCCGATGTTGAACCGGCCGTTACAGGGCGGCTATCCTCCGGGCTCAACCTACAAACCATTTATGGCGCTGATGGCGCAGGAGTTAGGCGTCAGAACGGCCTCGCAGGCGATAAACGATCCCGGATACTTTCGTCTCGGCGCCGGGCATTGGCGCGATGATAAGGTCGGCGGGCACGGCATCGTGGATATGGTGAAGTCGATCATTGTTTCCTGTGACACTTATTACTACCAGTTGGCATCCGAACTAGACATCGACGACTGGTCAGGCTTTATGAAGCAGTTTGGCTTCGGGCAAAAGACAGGCATCGATATCGATGGTGAAATGACCGGCATCCTGCCCAGCCGCGAGTGGAAAGCAAAGCGCTTCCCGAAGGATCCCAAGCTGCATGTGGGCGATCAGGTGTCCCTGGGTATCGGTCAGGGGTTCAACACCTTCACGCCAATGCAAATGGCCTATGCGACGTCGGTGCTCGCCAATCGGGGCGTCGCGTTCAAGCCGCATCTGGTCAAGCGCGTTCAGGACGCGCGTACCGGCGAATCGCGCTTGACGCAGCCAAGCGCCGCGTACACCATCCCGCTCAAACAAGAACACGTTGATGTCGTGCTTAAAGGACTCGCAGGTGTGGTGACCAGCGGCACTGGGCGGACCGCGTTTCTCAACGCCAAGTACACCAGTGGCGGGAAAACCGGCACGGCGCAGGTTTTCGGCTTGCGTGGTGGCGACTACAAATCCTCGCAAGTGGCTGAGCGCTTGCGTGATCACGCCTGGTACATCGCGCTGGCGCCGATGGACAGCCCGAAAATCGCGCTCGTCGCATTTGTTGAAAATGGCGGCTTCGGCGCGGAAGCGGCCGCGCCCATCGCACGCAAAGTGTTAGATGCCTATTTCGATCCGGCTTTATTGGATGCTGCAATCAAAAAGTCAGTCTCTCCTGCGGAAGCGCTAGCTAGTGCGAGTCTCCAGCGCGAGGTTAAACGAGCGCGATGATTCAGTACTTTTGGGCAAAACTCACGGATCATCTGGATCCTTTTCTATTTGCAGTGGTGACGGCAATCGCTGCGCTCGGCTTATTGGTGCTCTACAGCGCGGTAGGCGATTCGCTCGGACGCGTGATTTCGCAGTCCCAGAAAATGGCACTCGCCGTGGCGATCATGATCTTGATCGCCAATCTTTCACCGCAATTCATTGCGCGCTTTGCAGTGCCCCTGTATGTGACGGGGATAGTTCTACTACTCGGCGTGGCGCTTGGTGGTGAAGTAGTTAAGGGTGCGAGACGCTGGCTCAAAATCCCCGGCGTAGGCAACGTTCAGCCTTCCGAGATTATGAAAATAGCGTTGCCGCTGATTCTCGCGTGGTACTTTGAGCGCCACGAGGGCAGCATGAACTGGCGCAATTTTCTGGTCGCGGCGGCGCTGGTAGTGATTCCGTTCGGTTTGGTCGTACGACAGCCCGATCTTGGCACCGCGTTGTTAATCGGCGCGTGCGGTTTTTACGTGCTCTTCCTCGCGGGACTCGACTGGCGCATCATCGTGGGTGGCGCGATTTTGGGCGGTCTGGGCGTATGGGCAGCATGGGAGTTCAACTGGCTACATGACTACCAGAAGGAGCGGGTGCTCAATTTCATCAACCCGCAGAACGACACGCAGGACACGGGCTGGCACACGATTCAGGCGGCGATCGCGATTGGTTCGGGTGGTCTGTTTGGCAAGGGCTGGGGCAACGGCACACAAACTCACCTGGAGTTTTTGCCAGAGCGGCACACTGACTTTATTTTCGCGGTGTACGGCGAGGAGTTCGGCCTGCTCGGTGGCGTTGTGTTGATTGTTCTTTATCTGCTGTTCATTGGGCGCTGCTTTGTGATTACGGCAAACGCGTCGACTCTATTCGGTCGACTGATGGGTGGCTCCATGACTTTGATGTTTTTCACCTATGCTTTTGTCAACATCGGCATGGTTACTGGCATGCTGCCAGTGGTTGGCGTGCCGCTGCCATTTGTGAGTTTTGGTGGGACGGCGCTTATAACTTTGTTCATTGCGGTGGGCATTTTGATGAGCGTGCAGTCGCATCGAAAGCTGGTGAACTCGTGACGCATTTCGAGCGTTGCATAAAATTTTCTCTATTGCTCGGCGCTGCGGCGCTGCTCGCTGCTTGCGCCAGCAAACCCAAGACTTCGTCTGGCGCACGGCCCGGCGCGTACTACAAAGACGACGGCCCAGCCGCATCAGTGCCGGCAGACATTGATCGCATTCCTGATGCCGTCGCACGTGCTGAGCCGCTGCACCGCTTCGCCAATCGTCCCTACAACGTCTTTGGTGTTGCGTATCGGCCATTGACCCGCCTTGGCCCTTTGCGCCAACGCGGGATCGCCTCCTGGTACGGGCGCAAATTTCACGGGCAAAAGACGGCGATTGGCGAAACCTACGACATGTTTGCGATGACAGCGGCTCATCCCACGGCACCTCTGCCTAGCTTTGCACGCATCACTCACATGCAATCAGGGCGCAGCGTCGTGGTGCGTGTCAACGATCGCGGCCCCTTCCACTCGGGTCGAATAGTGGATTTGTCCTACGCGGCGGCGAGCCGCTTGGGCATTGCGCAGGGCGGCAGCGGTGAAGTAGAGTTCGAATTGTTGCTGCCACCGTTTCAGGCAAATCCACTGCCCGAGCCAGTGGTCGCCTTCGCGTCACCACCGCCCGTTCCGGCTACACCTAGCGACGCACCCGCGATAGCTATTTCGTCCACCCAACCGAGTTCGCAAGATTTTTATTACGTTCAATTGGCCGCATTCGGAAACTTTGCCAACGCTCAGGCGTTCCAACAGCGAATGAGCATCGAACTGGCAACTACCCCGCGCGTACAGCAAGTTGACGCGCTGTTTCGCGTGCGGCTCGGACCATTCGCAACACGGACTGAGGCGGAAGCCGCACGCGACCGCGCGCAATCAGTCCTGTCGACACCGCTCGTGATTTCTTCTACCCTTGCCCGATGAAAAAAACAGTCCTTCCGAACCTACGATTCGCCCTCGCCATTTCGGCGCTCGGCTTCTCTCTATTCAGCACCACCTCCCAAGCGCAACTTACCATTGATATCGTAGGCGTTGGCGCCCAACAGATACCAGTCGCAGTTGCCGGTTTCGCCGGAAACGAGCCGCTAGCGCAGCAAGTCTCAAGCGTCATCGAAGCCGATCTCGCGCGAAGTGGTTTGATCAAGACAGTTAATGCCGCTGGTCTCCCGCGCAGCGGCGAACTGGCAGCGCTGCAATTCGCCGAGCTGAAAACGCGCGGTGCAGACGCCACGGTGATCGGCGCGGTACAGTCCAGTGTCGGCGGCATGTTGAACATCAGTTTTCGTCTGGTCGATGTGCCCAAGCAAACCCAGCTTACTGGTTTAAATTTCAACGTCGCGGCGCGGGACTCGCGTGCCACGGCGCACCGAATTGCCGACATCATCTACGAGCAATTGACCGGCGAAAAAGGCGTGTTCAGCACCCGACTCGCGTACGTGTCGAAATCACCGGGTCGCTTTCAGTTGATCGTGGCTGATAGCGATGGCTTCAATGCGGTGCCTGCGCTGAACTCTTCAGAGCCGATTATTTCGCCCGCTTGGTCGCCTGATGGCGGTCGGCTAGCCTACGTGTCGTTTGAAGGTCGTAAGCCAAGCGTTTACGTACAAAACATCGTCTCCGGCGCGCGTACGTTGCTAGTACGCGCAGCGGGCAACCAGTCGGCCCCGGCATGGTCGCCCGACGGTAGCCGTATCGTCTACGCATCATCGCAAGCGGGCGGCACACAACTGTTTATCGTCAATGCCGATGGTGGCGGTTCGCGCCGTTTGACCAGCAGCGGCGCGATCGATACCGCTCCGAACTGGGCTCCCGACGGCCGCATTTATTTCATGAGCGATCGTGGTGGCTCGCCACAAATCTATCGCATGTCGCCGGAGGGTGGCAACGCCGAGCGCGTGACATTTGAGGGCAGCGAGAACGCCAACCCGCGCGTTGCTGCCGACGGCAAGAGCATGGTTTTTGTGAAGCGAGAAGGCTCGCGCTACATGCTGGCAGTGCAGGATTTTGCGTCACGTCAGGTACAAATTTTGACGCAGGGACCGGTCGACGAATCGCCGTCATTCGCGCCGAACGGAAAGCTTGTCGTTTATGCGTCGGTATATAACGGCAAAGGTATTCTTGCCACCGTGTCATCGGATGGGCGAGTCAAGCAAAGGCTGGGTGCGATGAATGCCGATGTGCGCGAACCGGCTTGGGGTCCATTGCCAAAGTAGCTTCGCAGTTGCAAAATTACTGGGTGACCTCGGCACAATTTGCTGGATTGACATAGTCGACTTTGTTGACTTCACGCAGAACCTGGACACTTCGTCCATCTCGAAAGGAAACGTTATGAATCGCCTCTGGAAATCGACTCTCGCCGCGCTCGCGGCAACAACACTCGTTGCGCTCACAGGCTGCTCGTCAACGCCGGAATCATCGACACCTGTGGAAGACCGCGCGGCTACGACGGCCGGCCCGAACTCAGCAAGCAACGGCGCGTCTACCAGCGGTGTCGGCGCGACTGGCCCTGCGGTGGCTACTGTCACGGCCGGTACGCCCGCTGGTGCCGGCAACAGCGCACTACGCGATCCAAGAAGCCCTCTCTCGCGCCGTGAAATTTTTTACGACTACGACAGCTTCATCGTGAAAGACGAATACAAACCGTTGCTCGAAGCGCATGCGGCGTATCTCAAAGCCAATCGCGCCGCGCACATCAAGATTGAAGGCAATACCGATGAACGCGGAAGCCGTGAATACAACCTCGCACTGGGGCAAAAGCGCTCTGAAAGCGTGAAACGCGTATTGACGCTGCTGGGCGTGAACGATTCGCAAATCGACACCGTGAGCCTCGGTGAAGAGAAGCCACGCAATCCCGCCTCCAATGAGGCGGCTTATGCCGAAAACCGCCGCTGCGATCTCGCGTACGCTGGAGAGTAGTTGATGCAAGTGGGACGATTGCAGCGATGGGCGCAGCCGGCGCGGACAACGCCTGGTCATTTCTCTGCTTTAATGAAAGTCAGCGCAACGGCGCTGGTTGTCGTGAGTGTCAGCACCGCCCACGCCGGGGTGTTCGACGACGAAGAAGCGCGAAAGCAGATTCTGCAGTTGCGCTCGCAGGTCACTGAGACGCAGCGCGGCATCGATCAACGCGTCGCCGAACTCGAAGCGCAAGCGCGAAACCGCAGCATCATCGACTTGTTCAATCAGGTCGAAACGCTAAAGACCGAGTTTGCGAGACTGCGGGGGCAGATCGAAGTGTTACAGAACGAAATGGAGAATAGCCAAAAGCGGCAGCGTGATCTGTATGTCGATCTCGATGGTCGCTTGCGCAAGATGGAAGCCGCGATGGCCGAGCAAGCTGCGCGCGCAGCGCAAGCGCCGGCCGCAGCGCCATCCGTTGCAGTGTTGGGTGCCGCAGCGCAGCCGGGGTCCAGTGCATCCGATCCATCTCGCGCCCTGCCACCGGCAGTGGCAACGTTGCCGCCAGTGCTCGACCCGGTCGCCGAGCAACGTGCATACGATCAGGGGTTGGAGCATTTCCGGGCCGGTCGCTTTGGCGAAGCGGTCACTGCGTTCCAGCTTTTCACGCGTAATTTCGCGAGAAGCACGTTAGTCCCCTCAGCGCAATACTGGATCGGCAATTCGCTCTACGCCGTGCGTGATTTTCGCGGTGCGATTGCTACGCAGCGACAATTGTTGACGCAATTTCCTGATAGCGCCAAAGCGTCCGACGCATTGCTGAACATCGCCTCGGCGCAGGGCGAACTAGGCGATCTGCAGGGATCACGGGCGACCATGCAAGAGGTTGTCGCCAAATACCCGAACTCCGAAGCGGGCATCAAGGCGAAACAAAGACTCGGCATTCGGTAGTTGCCCTGTTGCGGTGCCTGCGTTGAGTTTTTCAAACCGCGTCGTCGACTGGCAGCGCACGCATGGTCGTCACGGGCTGCCTTGGCAGGCAACCCGCGACGCCTACAAAATCTGGCTCTCGGAAATCATGTTGCAACAGACACAGGTTGCAACGGTTCTGCCTTATTACGCCAAATTTCTTGAGCGCTTTCCCAACGTTGCTGCACTTGCGGCTGCCACTGACGATGAGGTGATGGCGCACTGGGCCGGACTCGGCTACTACAGCCGGGCGCGCAATTTGCACAATGCCGCGAAGCAGGTCGTGACAAAGCACGGCGGCGTTTTTCCGAACCACGTTGAATTGCTCGCAGATTTGCCTGGCATTGGGCGCAGCACTGCGGCCGCCATTGCCGCGTTCGCCTACGACGTAATCGCGCCTATCCTTGACGGCAACGTCAAACGAGTGCTTGCGCGCCATGCGGCGATTGAAGGTTTCCCCGGTGCGAGCACGGTGGAAAAGCAGTTGTGGGCAGAGGCTGCAGCGCGCCTCCCGGATCAACGCAAAGCCATGGTCGCGTACACACAAGGTCTCATGGATTTGGGCGCAAAGGTCTGCACTAAAAGCGATCCGCATTGCCTGCGCTGTCCCATCGCCGATGATTGCGCCGCCAAGTTGGCGGGGCGCATCGCCGATATTCCCGCGCCACGCCCGAGCAAAAGAATCCCGGAACGATCACAGCGTTATTTGCTCGCGCTACACGGCGACGAAGTGCTGCTCGTTAAGCGCCCGGCGCCGGGAATTTGGGGTGGACTGTGGTGCTTGCCCGAACTGGCGGAAGCGGACGACCCGGCAACCATTGCCAGCCTGCGATTTGGTGTGAATCAGATCTTGACCAGCACTGAACTGCCGCCGTTCAAACACACGTTCACGCATTTCCGCCTGACGCTTGCCGTGACGCAGATTGTCGTGTCGCGCCTTGCCTCCGCCGCGAACTCGCCCGGAACACTGTGGCTTGCTCAAAGCGAACTAAAAACGGCTGCACTGCCGAAGCCCATTTCTACTTTGTTAACCGGGCTTTAGCGCTGCGTAAAAAGCATCAGCTTTTTCGTCAAAGCGCCGTGGCATAGAGGCTAGCAGCAAAAATCGTCAATAGTCGATAATTGCACTTATGAGCCTCTAGCCCCTGAGCAGTCGGACTTTCATAAAAATGTTATCCCCAATCCAAGTGTTGCTAACCACCGGCGCAGCGGGCTAATTCGCGCACGGCGTCAGCTTAAATTCCACGCGCCGATCCTGCAAATCGCTCAAATCGTCCGCGCCGCTGCCGACGACGTTTTCCCGATAACCGACGCCGCTAGCTCGGGTTCGCGCGGCCAACCTCGGGGCGTCGGCATCCAGACGCTTTTTCACGTAGTTGGCGCGGGCCAAACTCAACCGATCGTTCACCGGTTCGCTGCCGGAGTGACTGGTGTGTCCGATGATGTCGAGACACGATTTGCTGTCGGTATTGCTCGCCATGCGCTTCGCGATGCTGCGCAGCCAGATTGGATACGGGCCGCTCACCTTGGAGTCCGACCAGAAATCCGTACTTGCGGGCTGGAACAAAAATTTCACTGCCAGCTTATGCACGGCGAGGCCGTGGTCAACGATGTTGCCGAAGGCTTTTTCTGCGGCGGCTTTTTTGCCAAGCTTCCAGTTGGCGAGATAGAGCCCGCTGTAGACGCGCAGTTGATCACCCGTTGACGAGCGCACGGCCTTCACATAAAGGTCGAGCGCGTGTTTGAATTTACGTTCTTCATAAGCGACGATGGCGTCTGAAATCACCGTCGCCGTCTCAATGCGATCGCGATAAATTGGATCAATCGGATCGCCCACTTTGGTGGCCTGACAGGTCTTGATATAGGCGTCGACTGACTCGTCTTTCACCCACACCGGTGAGTCCGAGTAATACGGCGTCGGCGTCGTATTTACGCCTTCAAGCATGGCGCGGGCGACACCTTTCGAGATAATTTTGTTGGTCGACAAATCAGCGAGTGCGAGACAAATACGGAAGGCCTCAGGCTTGCCCACCGTCTTGTTGTCAAGCGTAATTGCCGTGAACGTTCCCACCAGCACAATCGGTGATTTCGCTACGTTGGCTGAGGTAAATTCACGTACATCGGCTGCCGGGAAACGGTCGCGCGCAACGTCGCGGAGTCGCGTTTCGATGTAGCGACTGGCCACCGTTTGCTGTCCACTGACGCCATCAATCAACGGATCGATCACGATCATGCGCGGGCCGGGTGTCGGCACGTTCTTGAAAAGGGCGGTAGCGGCGTTGACGATCGCCACGTCAAATGGCACCGGTGTCGGCGGCGCGGGCGGTGGCTTCGGTGCAGCAGGCGGCGCGACGACGGCCACTGGCGCGGCGGGTGGTGCAGGCGGTGCTGCGTGGTTGACCGTGGGCGTGGGCGTCGTCGCACATCCGTTGAGCAGAAAAATGCCCAGCGCAGCGATTGCCGTGAGTTTCATATGAGGTTGCAGGATTTTCATTTGCATTTCTCCGTCAAAAAACTTTGCTCTTCATCGCTCAGCGCGGCGCCCAATCCCCATCGATCAAGCAAACCAGC
>JBDSYI010000422.1:0-8218 GCA_039925745.1 Casimicrobium sp.
GCGCAGAGCAACGAGGCGATGCAGTCCGCCCATGCCGCATTCGCGAGCTGGCGCGATGTACCGGTCGCTGAGCGCGCCGCGATGCTGCGTCTCGCGGCGGATGCGTTGCAAACCGACCTGCCGCGCTTCTGCGCGCTTTTGGTGAAAGAAGCGTTCAAGACCTGGAGTGATGCTGTTGCCGAGGTGCGCGAAGCCATTGATTTTTTGCGCTACTACGCCAACGAAGCCGAACGTGTCTGCGCGCCGATCGCCTTACCCGGCCCGACCGGAGAGAGCAACATGCTTTATCCGCGCGGTCGTGGCGTCTGGGTCTGCATCAGCCCGTGGAATTTTCCTCTGGCTATTTTTATGGGGCAAGTGGCCGCTGCGCTGGTCACCGGTAACTCCGTCGTCGCCAAGCCGGCCGAACAAACACCCGTCGTTGCCCACGAAGCCGTGAAACTGCTGCACGCAGCGGGCATTCCAACGAGTGCGTTGCAGCTGGTCACGGGGCTCGGCGAAACGGTCGGCGCCACGCTGGTCGCGCATCCCGCCGTCGCGGGCGTCGTTTTTACCGGCTCTACGCAAGTCGCCAAGATTATCCAGCGCAGCCTTGCCAACAAAGAGGGCGCCATCGTGCCGCTGATCGCAGAAACCGGCGGCATCAACGCGATGCTGGTTGATTCAACGGCGCTGCCGGAGCACGTGGTCGATGCCGTCGTGCAGTCCGCGTTCCGCTCCGCCGGCCAACGTTGCTCGGCCTTGCGCCTCCTGTGCCTGCATGAAGAAATCGCCGATAAGGTCATCCACATGCTCAATGGCGCGGCGCGTGAGCTGACCGTCGGTGATACGTCGCAACTGGCGACGGACGTCGGCCCGCTGATTGATCGCGAGGCGTTCGTCGGCATTTCAGGTCACGCTATGCGCCTCGGCGGCGCCGCGCCTAGCGCTGAACGTAGCCAAAAAAATCTTGTCGCCCCGCAACTCTTTGAAGTCGCCACAATCGCCAGCGTCAAGCAGGAAATCTTCGGCCCAATCCTGCAAGTTGTCCGCTGGACAGGCGACCCACATGCGGTCATCGATCAGATCAATGCGCTCGGCTTCGGTCTCACGCTCGGCATCCAGACTCGCATCGACAGTCGTGCGGCGAGTCTGGCGCACCGGGCGCACGTCGGCAACATCTACATCAACCGAAACATCATCGGCGCAGTGGTCGGCGTGCAGCCGTTCGGCGGCGAAGGGCTCTCGGGCACCGGGCCGAAGGCGGGCGGACCGTTCTATTTATCGCGCTTCATCGGCGAGCAGACAGTCACCATCAACACCGTCGCGGCGGGCGGAAACGTAGCGCTATTGGTGGCATGAGTTTTGCGCCATTGGGCGCATGCGTTACGACAGGAATACACACTAGGGATATCGGCATAACCAAGCGTAGGAAATCAGTGCAAAATTAGCCCTTAAGTGGCGAATTGGCGTTGAAGGGCTTCAGGGAGGAAGCCCTCGTCGTGTCAGCTATCTAAACGATTACTTTTTAAAAGCGGGGATTTCACAGTTATGGACGTATTGCTCCAGCAAATCGTCAATGGTCTAGTCGTAGGCAGCGTATACGCGCTGGTTGCTCTGGGCTATACGATGGTTTACGGTATTTTGCAGCTCATCAACTTTGCCCACGGTGAAATCGTGATGATCGGCGGGCTCACCTCGCTGTTCGCCGCGAAGGGGCTACTGGCGATGGGCGCGCCGCCGCTTCTGGCGTTGCTTGTCGCGATTCTTGCTGCCATGATTGTCTGTGCGATTGTTGGTGTGGTGATTGAGCGGGTCGCGTATCGCCCCTTGCGTAATGCGCCGCGACTGGCCCCGCTGATCACCGCGATCGGCGTATCAATTCTGTTGCAACAACTCGCCATTCTGGTGTTCGGCCGTAACTATTTCTCGTTTCCTGAGCTGATCTCGAAGGCGCCGATCGTGATCGGTCCGATCACCGTCACGTTGAACGAAATTGTTATCCTGCTCACCTCGTTTGGCTTGATGGCGGGACTGCTCTGGCTGGTGCACAACACGAAAGTCGGTACCGCCATGCGCGCCACGGCTGAGAACCAGAAGGTCGCGGGCCTCATGGGTATCGACATCAACAAAATCATCGCAATCACCTTCGCGATTGGTTCTGGCCTGGGCGCAGTTGCCGGTGTGATGGTTGCCTCCAATTACGGTCAGGCGCATTACTACATGGGCTTTATGCTCGGCCTGAAAGCATTCACGGCAGCGGTCATGGGCGGCATCGGCAACCTCTGGGGTGCGATGGTCGGCGGACTGATTTTGGGCCTTGTGGAAAACGTCGGACTCATCTTTGTACGGGGTGACTACAAAGATATCTTTGCCTTTGTGGTGCTCGTTCTCGTGCTGATCTTCCGGCCACAAGGTCTGGTCGGTGAGCGCGTCGCTGAGAGGGCCTAGATCATGACTGGCATGACTGGAATACTTCAAACAAAGCGCAATCAGTTGATTGCGCTGGCAGTGCTCGGCGTTCTGCTGGCTGTCCTGCCGTTTGTGGCGGGTGCGTTTGGGCAAGCGTGGGTGCGCATCCTGAACATGACGCTGCTCTACGTGATGCTCGCATTGGGCCTAAACGTGGTGGTCGGCGTCGCGGGTTTGCTCGACTTGGGCTACGTCGCGTTCTACGCGGTCGGTGCGTATACCTGGTCGCTGCTGGCTTCGGCGCACTTTGACTTGCATTATCCGTTCTGGGTGTTGCTGCCGTTGGGGGCCTTTCTCGCGGCACTCGCAGGCTTGTTGCTCGGTACGCCAGTCCTTAAGCTACGTGGTGATTACCTCGCGATTGTGACGCTCGGCTTCGGCGAAATTGTGCGAATCCTGATGAACAACTTTGATAAAGTGGGCCTGCCGTGGTCTGACAAGAGCTACAACTTGACCAACGGGCCACGCGGAATAACCGGGATTGACGGGCTCAACTTTTTTGGGTTCAAAATCAGCAACGGGCTAGAAATCTTTGGCTTGCAGATTACGAGCTTGCAGCTCTATTACTTTGTATTTCTGGCGTTCGCGATTCTCTCGGTGATAGGCGTTTCGCGCTTGCAGCATTCGCGCATCGGTCGCGCCTGGCAGGCGTTGCGTGAGGATGAAATTGCGGCAAAAGCGATGGGCATTAATACGCGTAACGTAAAGCTCGCAGCGTTCGCTTTCGGCGCACTGACCGGCGGTCTGGCGGGTGGATTATTCGCCTCGATGCAAGGTTTTGTCAGCCCCGAGTCGTTCGGTTTGCTTGAATCGATCATGATTCTTGCGATGGTGGTGCTCGGCGGCATGGGGCACATTCCTGGCGTCATTCTGGGGGCGGTGTTGCTGTCGGCGATGCCTGAGGTGATCCGCTACGCAGCGGACGAAAACATGCAAGAAAAATTGTTCGGCATGGTGCTCGTCGCGCCGGAAGTGCTGCGTAACCTGATTTTCTCTCTCGCCATGATCTTGATCATGCTGTTTAAACCTGCGGGCCTGTGGCCGTCACCGGAGAAGAAATGATGGCTGACATGCTCTTCACCGCAGAAAACATTACCAAGCGATTTGGCGGTGTTACCGCACTAGACAATGTGTCGATGGAAATTCCACGCGCGTCGATCTTTGGTTTGATCGGGCCGAACGGCGCAGGAAAGACGACTTTCTTCAATACACTGACCGGGCTGTATCAGGTTGACGAAGGCAAATTTACGTTCGACGGACAACCGCTCAACGTGAAAGCACCGCATCAGGTCGCGGAGGTTGGCATTGCGCGGACTTTCCAGAATATTCGTCTGTTCGGCGAAATGTCGGTGCTCGAAAACGTGATGGTTGGCCGCCATGTGCGCACCAAGGCGGGCGCGTTCGGCGCAATCTTTCAAACGGCGGCGACCCGTCGCGAAGAGGCGGCGATCATGCAACGTTCGCACGAACTACTCGACTACATCGGGCTGTCAAAACGTGCTGGAGACAAGAGCCGCACGCTGGCTTACGGTGAGCAACGACGACTCGAAATTGCGCGCGCCCTGGCGACCGATCCGAAGATGATTGCCCTCGATGAACCTGCCGCTGGCATGAACGCTACCGAGACCATCGCGCTGCGGGAACTCATTGAGCGCATCGCCCGAGACGGTACCACGGTCATGCTGATCGAGCACGACATGCGCCTTGTGATGAAAGTTTGTCAGCACCTCGCGGTGCTTGATTACGGTCGAAAAATCGCGAGTGGAACGCCCGCTGAAATTCAAAAGGATCCCGCCGTAATCAAAGCCTACCTGGGTGGCGCGCACACGGAGGTAACGAAATGAACCCGACGCTCGATATTAAAAAACTGGAAGTCGCCTACGGCGGCATCAAGGCGATCAAAGGCATCGATTTCCACGTCAACGAAGGTGAACTTGTCACGCTGATTGGCGCCAACGGCGCGGGCAAATCGAGCACCCTGCGTGCGCTCTCCGGTCTCGTTAAACCCGCTGGCGGCAAGGTCACCTACAAGGGCCAGGACATCACAGGCGTGCCCTCGCATGCACTGGTCGGCCTGGGCATTGCGCTCTGTCCGGAAGGGCGCGGCGTGTTCGCACGCCTGAACGTGCATGAGAACTTGCTCATGGGGGCCTTTGCCCGTAAAGACAAGGCGCAAATCCTGGTCGAAGTCGACGAGATTTACACCATGATTCCACGCCTTAAAGAGCGCACGCTGCAAATGGCAGGCACGCTCTCCGGCGGTGAGCAGCAAATGCTTGCCATCGGTCGCGCCATGCTCGCGCAGCCAAAGCTCCTGATGCTCGACGAGCCATCAATGGGCTTAGCGCCGCTGATGGTCGAAAAAATCTTCGAGATCATCCGCATGATTGCTAAACGCGGCACTACGATTTTGCTCATTGAGCAGAACGCGCAGCTTGCGCTTGAGCACGCCAACCGTGGCTACGTGTTGGAATCGGGGGAGATAACGCTGACCGGTGACGCCAAAACGTTACTGGCTGATCCTCGGGTGAAAGAGGCTTACCTCGGCGGCTAGGTGCACACGGCGGGCAACTGCCTGTGCTCTGCGATCGCCACGTGACCGCCGCGCGCAGCGCCCGATCCCGATGCCTTAGGCCGGGATCGCTAACTCATCGACCGGGGTCGCCGTGCGAATGACGTGAGCAACGCCGCGTCGGTCGACTTTCGTGATTTTGAGCCTTCAGCCCCCGAACAGTCGCCATTTCAGCGAAAAGCTGACTATGACGAGGCGCTTTATGCTGCTCTGGCGATTGTCGTCTTGGCGATGCGTGTAGAGGCGCGAATGTTGGCCTCTATTCCTGCTGCATCCAGTCCGACTGATGCCAGCATTAACGCGGGGTCGCCCTGATCGATGAACGTATCGGGAAGACCAATCAGTACGAGCTGCGGCGTTAAGCCTTCACGCGCCAGAAACTCGGCCACCGCACCGCCAGCGCTGCCCTCCACGCTGGCTTCTTCAACGGTCACCAGCGTGTCGTGCGACGCGGCCAGTTCGCGGATCAGCGCTTCGTCGAGTGGCTTAATGAAGCGCATGTTCACGACCGTAGCGTTTAATTTGTCGCCCACCGTCAACGCCGGATGCAGCATCGAACCCCAGGCGAGGATTGCGATTTTTTCTCCACGTCGGCGCACTTCCCCTTTGCCCAGTTCTAGCGCAATGATTTCGGCGTTTGCCGCGCCGTGCGCGGTACCGCGCGGATAGCGCACAGCAACCGGCGATTTCAATTCGATGCCCATCGTTAGCATCGCGCGGCATTCGGCAGCGCTTGAGGCACTCATGATCGTCATGTTCGGCAGGCAGCGCAGAAACGCCACATCGAACGCGCCCGCATGTGTCGGGCCGTCGGATCCAACGAGTCCGGCGCGATCGATAGCAAACACGACGGGCAGGTTTTGTAGCACCACATCGTGCACGAGTTGATCGTATGCGCGCTGTAAAAAAGTAGAGTAAATCGCGACGACTGGCTTCATGCCTTCGCACGCCAGGCCCGCCGCGAAAGTCACGCTGTGTTGCTCGGCAATGCCGACGTCAAAGTAGCGCTCCGGGAATTCTTTCGAATAGCGCACCATGCCCGAGCCCTCACGCATCGCCGGCGTGATGGCGACCAGTCGCTCGTCAATTGCCGCGGTATCGCAAAGCCAATCACCGAAGATGTCGGAATAGGTCTTCTTCGGCACCGTCACGGGCGGATGCGTGATGCCGGCGAGATGATCGAACTTCGGCACGCTGTGATACAGAATCGGATCGTCTTCAGCGCGCTCGTAACCGCCGCCTTTTCTGGTGAGCACATGCAGAAATTGCGGACCTGGACGATCTTTCATTTTGTTCAACGTATCGACCAGCAAATTCACATCGTGACCGTCAATCGGCCCGATGTAATTGAAGCCTAACTCTTCCCACATCGTACCGGGTAAAACCATGCCCTTGGTATGCGTTTCCCAACGACGTGCAAAGCGCGATACCGGCGGAATCGACGACAGCACGCTCTTGCCCATGCTGCGCACCTTGTCGTAAGTGCGACTCGCCAGCAGACGAGACAAATAGTTGTTCAACGCGCCGACCGGTTCGCTGATCGACATTTCGTTGTCGTTCAAGATCACCAGCACGTTGGCGTCCATCGCGCCGGCGTTGTTCAGCGCCTCAAAGGCCATGCCCGCGCTCATCGAGCCATCGCCGATCACGGCGACGACCCGGCGGTGCTCGCCCTTGGCTTTAGCGCCGACCGCCATGCCCAATGCCGCTGAAATGCTGGTCGATGAATGGGCGACGCCAAAGGTGTCGTACTCGCTCTCATCACGCTTCGGAAACCCGGCGAGTCCACCCCATTGCCGCAGCGTATTCATGCGGTCGCGGCGGCCCGTCAGTATCTTGTGTGGATAGCACTGATGACCAACATCCCAAACCAGTCGATCATAAGGCGTTTCGAAGCAGTAATGCAGCGCAACGGAGAGTTCGACAACACCTAGATTCGACGATAAATGCCCGCCCGTTTTCGATACAGAGTCGAGCACAAACGCACGCAGTTCATCACAAATCGCGACCAGTGCGGTTTGCGGTTGTTCGCGCAGTTGCGGCGGTAAATTGATGGTTTCCAGCAGCGACATATTCAGGCAGTTCTTTCGGCCATCGACCGAGCAAGTTGGGTCAAATTCGTGGTGTTCAGATGTTCGGGCAGCGCGTTGATGGCCTCGGCGGTGAGCCGATGCGCGTAAGCTTTTGCGGCGTCTATGCCCATCAGCGAAACAAACGTTGGCTTGTCGTTTGCGGCGTCTTTGCCCGCTGTCTTTCCGAGCGTGGCGCTGTCGGCGGTGGCATCGAGCACATCGTCGACGACCTGAAACGTCAGGCCAATTTTTTGTGCGTACGCGGTGAGCGCAATGAGCGTTGCTTCGTCTTCTTCGGCGAGCAGCGCGGGCAGCAACACGGCCGCTTCGAACATCGCGCCGGTTTTCATGGCGTGCATTTCTTCCAGCGCGGTCTGTGTCATCGGCTGACCCACGTTGGCGAGATCAATCGCCTGACCACCCGCCATGCCGTAGGCGCCGGAGGCTTCGGCAAGCTGATGTGCGCCGGCGACGATGCCGCTCGCGCTCGCAGGAGCGCCGAGCAACACGGCGAAGGCCAGCGGCTGAAGGGCATCGCCCGCGAGCATCGCGGTGGCTTCGCCGAAGACAACATGACTCGTAGGTTTGCCACGGCGCAGCGCATCGTTATCCATGCACGGCAGATCGTCGTGGATCAACGAATAAGCGTGAATCATTTCGACTGCAGCGGCGGCGTGATCCGCGAGTTCGACCGTAGCGCCGACGGCCTCGGCGCTGGCATAAGCGAGCAGGGCGCGCAGGCGCTTGCCGCCTCCGAGCGCGCCGTAGCGCATTGCTTCGAGCAGACGACCGGACGTCAACTCACCGGCGGGCGTCCAACGCGCCAGGGCCAGCTCGGTGCGGCTTCGGTGTGCAGTGGCCCAGTGTTCAAAACCTGTGGTTGACATCAAATCAGGGCTCAATCAAGCTGAAATGGTTTCAGGACATCGCCTTCCAGCACCTTGACTTGCTGCTCGACCTGCGCGAGTTCACTCTGCGCATATTTCAGTAATTCCGAGCCGCGTTTGTACGCCGCGAGTGAATCGGCGAGTGGCAAATTGCCGTTCTCGAGATCGGCGACGAGCTTTTCCAGCTCTTCAAGCGCAGCTTCAAAGGTCTTCGGGGGGGCTTTTGCCATGAACGG
>JBDSYI010000423.1:0-5740 GCA_039925745.1 Casimicrobium sp.
GATCTGCCGCACGCTTGAAGGCTGACTACGCCACGCTCAAGGATTACGACAGTTCCGGCTTTACGGGACAGGACAGACTCTCCTACGACATCCTTGACTACTTCATGGGCATGCAAGTGCGCGGCGAAGCGTGGCGGTATCACAACTTCCCCGTCAATCAGCTATTCGGCATCCAGAGCCAGTTGCCCAACCTGATGACGCAAACGCAGCAGGTCAACGACGCCACTGACGCAGAGCACTACCTCGCCCGCCTCGCTTTGTTTCCCCGCAAGATGGATCAGGTAATCGAGAGCATGCAGTTACGAGAATCAAAGAAAATCATCCCACCGAAATTTGTCGTCGAAAAGGTGAGCGAGCAACTTCACGCGTTTCTCGCAGTGAGCGCCGCAAAAAATGAGCTGACCGTGTCGCTGAAAGAAAAGCTCGCAAAAATTCCAACAGAAAAAATGGATCAGGCGACGCGCGATGCACTGGTGAAGCGCGCCGAAGAGAGCGTGACAGCAAATGTCATTCCGGCGTACACCAAGCTCGCCGCCTACGTCGAGACCTTGCGCCCAAAAGCGCTGCACAATGACGGCGCGTGGTCGCTGCCTGACGGTGACAAGTTCTACCAGTATCAGGTTGAAGCGATGACAACGACCAAGATGAAGGCCGAGGACCTGCATCAACTCGGTTTGAGTGAAGTCGCGCGCATCGGCGCCGAAATGGACAAGATTCTTGATGACGAAGGCTACAAGCAGCCGACACGCGCGGAAAGGCTGGCGGCGCTGTCGAAAGCGCCCTCGCAGGTTTTTTCCAACGACGACGCCGGACGCGCAGAAGTGCTCAAGGGCTATACCGCCATCATCGAAGAAGTGTCGACCGGACTGGACCCCTGGTTTGGTATCAAGCCTAAGGCAAAAGTTATTGTGCAGCGGGTGCCCGCAATTTCAGAAAAAACTTCCGCCTTCGCTTATTACACCGGACCGGCCTTTGATGGCTCCAAGCCAGGTGTGTTCTACGTTAGCCTGAGAAAGGTCGACGAGATCGCCAAATTCACCATGCATACGCTGGCATACCACGAAGCCGTGCCGGGACATCATCTGCAGATCGCGATAGCGCATGAGCTCAAAGGCTTGCCGATTTTTCGAAGCGTAATTCCATTTACCGCGTACTCCGAAGGCTGGGCGCTGTATGCGGAACGACTGGCGTGGGAAGCGGGCTTTGAGAAAAATCCACTGGATAATCTGGGTAGGCTGCAGGCCGAAATGTTCCGTGCGGTGCGGCTGGTGGTGGATACCGGCATACACGCCAAGCGCTGGACGCGCGAGCAAGCCATCGACTACATGCTCGCCAATACCGGCATGACCGAGCCGGAGGTGATCGCCGAGATCGAGCGCTATTTCGTCATGCCTGGCCAGGCGCTGGCCTACAAAGTCGGTATGCTTAAAATTCTTGCGTTACGCGAGAAAGCGAAACAGTCACTGGGGTCAAAATTCGATATTCGCGAATTTCACGATACCGTCCTAAAGAATGGTGCCATGCCACTGGACGTGCTTGAACGCGTCGTCAATGAATACATCGCGGCGAAGAAGGCGTAGTGGGATCAGTAAAACCTCCGCCCAGCTGAATCCAAAATAGGCCGACTGGCGGGGCGTTCCGGGCGTTTTCGCCTGAAACGACGCGCCGATGCTCGAGTTTCACTCTCGAATCGACATTGTCAGGTTCGCGCCTGAACGGTCTCACAACGCAAGCGCCACCTTTGCTGCCGCGCGGCGCCACAGCAACAACCAGAGAATCGCCACCGCCGAGATCGCAAGCAGCGGCATCGCCACATAGTTCAGCATCACCCAGCCATTGGCCTTGAGCAGCAGGCCGGAGCTGAACGATGTCGATGCGGTGGTACAGAACACCAACAAATCGTGCAAGCCTTGCGCGCGGGCCTTTTCCGAGGGGAGATAGCTCTCAGTGAGCAGTGTTGAGCCGCCGACGTACATGAAATTCCAGCCTATGCCGAGCAGCACTAGTGACCACCAGAAATGCGCCACACTGATCCCGGCAAGTGAAACCGCCAGGCACGCGCACATGATGGCCACGCCGACGAGCATGATCGAAAGCACGCCGAAACGCTTGATCAGATTGCCGGTAAAGAACGAGGGAGCGAACATCGCAATCACGTGGGCCGATATGACGTTGGCCGCATCACCATAGGGATAGCCACAAATACCCATTGCCAACGGCGTCGCCGTCATCAACAGGTTCATGACGCCATAGCCCAGCGCGCTGCAGAGCGTTGCCACCACAAACACGCGCTGCCGCACAATCAAGGCCAGCGCACGCGCCGGTGCTTCGTTTATCTGTGCCTTCACCGTTGGCATGCGCAGCAAGCTGATTAGACATGCGGTGCACAGGCTGAATACAATCAGCGAGGCGTAGGAAGCGAGAAACTCCACCGGCGCCAGATTCCGCGTCCACTTAGATAATGCCGGCCCGATGATGCCTCCCACCAGTCCACCAGCAACCACCAACGAAATTGCGCTTGCCTTGAAGTCCGCGGTTGCCGCATCGGCTGCGGCGAAGCGATAGAACTGACCGAAGGCAACGTAAATACCCAGCACGAAGGTGCCGAGGCATAGCAAGCCCATGCTGTGAAAATACACAGCGAGCGTCGCAATGGCCCCGCCGGCGATTCCGCAAGCGGTCCCAACCAGAAAACCAGCGCGCCGACCAATGCGCTGCATGAGATTAGATGCCGGCAACGCAAACAATGCCGAACCGATGATCTGCGTAGTCACTGGCAACGTCGCAAATGATTTGTCTGCCACCAGTTGATATCCCACCAAGCCGTTGAGCGCAATTAATGTGACGTTGTTGGTAAACAGCAATGCTTGCGCAGCCGCAAGCAGTGAAATATTTCGACGTTGGTCTGGCGCGGTGCTCATGGGAACTAAGCCTTGGAAGTGGGGCGATGTGAGCGTTATTGTAGTTGCAGCTTCGGCAGTGAACAATTGCCGTGCAAATTACATTAATTTCACTGCCGCCCCTCACCCACCGCTGCGGGTGACCACCTTGCGACCTGCTCGGTGCGCAGGAAATCAGCCTTGGGTTAACACGACTCTGGCAACTTTCCCGCCGGCGTCCTGCACGAACTTTAGCTGTGCAGACCCATTGACCGCAACGAAGTTTCCGCTCTTAGTCGCGACGACTTCAAATGGCTCCTTGCCACTTACTTCGGCGACAAACTTGTTACCGGACTTATAAAGCGACAGCGTGGTACCGTCGTCCATCGCGTAATTTCCGCGTGCGGATTTGAAGACTTCGCCGGTGGCATAGCTGTTGCGCAAGCTACTATCGCGAATTTCCTGGGTGTCCAGCGTGGTGCCGCCCGTTTGTGAGGCGATGGCGGAAGAAGCACCGAGTACGGCAGAGGTGAACGCAGCAATGACGAGAATATTTTTCATGATTTGTTTACTCACTTTATGGATGTGGAAGAAGTTGTCTGCCTCGCGCGCATCCGGATGCGGCGGGACAGCACCACTATGTCGATTCATATACACGCACTCGACAGAAATTCGATGAAGCGCGGAAATCGCGTGGTGAAATGCGCCGCATCATCGCCCACATAAACTTGACACGCAGTGCCACATTTGGTCACGCTTCGTCGTGAGCCCGCGACGCCCATTTGACCGAACTGATTGCCTGCCAGAGAGTAGCGATCCGGTGACCAACGAATAATTGTTGGTGGTGAAACTTTTGAGCTTTCAAAAAACGATCATTGGCCTCATGATTTGTAGTACCGGCCTCGCACATACGGCACAACCCTCAAAATAGTGGCAATGACACCTCAACACCACAGCCTTGGCGGCAACGACGGCGTCGTAACGAATTGGCGGCCGGGTGACCCGCGGCATGTATTCCTGCAGGCATTGACGGCGGCGTGGATCGCCGCCGGACTGATTGCCGCTCTGCTAATTGAGTTGTTGCAAATGCCGGCCGGGCCTCTAAAAATTGTGATCGCACTTAGCACACCCTTGACTGGGCTGGTAGTGTATATGTTGATCTGGCGGCGACACTATGAATCTGCCGCCTACGTATTGTGTATATCAGTCGACGTTGCGTTCTTCGTCTTCTACTGTCTGGCACACACCATGCCCCTGTCCGAGAGCGTTGGCTTTACCGAGGCTCGCGGCACTATCATCGCCATGACAGGGCTCGGTGTGATCTTTGCCGGGGCGATGCTCAGCCGTTGGGCACCTGTTGCATTCGCTGCTGCGAATGTCGCAATTCTGTTTCTGGTGATCCGACCGCTTTTTCCGCAAACCGAATTGCGCATCGCATTGCCGATTTACTGGTGGACGATTGCATTGTCGATGTGGATGTTCAACACCTACCTGCAGCGCATGATTACCAATCTGGGCGCAGCTAATTCGCGGCGTCGCCTGCAAATGCAACAGCTTTCTGAAACCACAGCCTTGCTGGAGTTAGCCAGCGACGCCATCATTGTTCGCGATGCGGTGGGCGTGATCAACTTCTGGAACAAGGGTGCGGAGACCATTTATGGCGTTGCCGCTGCAAATGCGCTAGGCAAGCACTTCGACGAACTGGTTGCCTCCGATTATCAACGACCACCTCGTGAAATTGAGGAGCATTTTTTCAAACACGGCCGCTGGGACGGCGAGCTCAGTCAGCGCACCGCTGACGGCAGGACAATCTGGATCGCCAGCCGCTGGGCGTTGCGGCGCGATACACCCGATGGGCCGGCCGCAATACTCGTCATCAATAGTGAAATCACTGAGCGGAAATCGCAGCAGGCACGGCTGGCGTTTCTGTCTGAACATGATTTGTTGACCGGGCTACCGAATCGTGCATTACTGGTCGATCGGCTTGGCCAGGCGATATTGCGCGCGCGGCGCAGTGGTCGGGCGTTAGCATTGATGGTGATCGACGTTGATCGCTTCAAGTCGATTAACAGCGGATTGGGCCATCCGGTCGGCGACAGTGTTCTGCAAAACGTCGCCAGGCGTCTACAAGCGAGTGTCGGCACCGATAACACTTTGGCCCACTTGGCGGGCGATACGTTTGGTGCCATCATTGAAAACTGTGGCGCAGCGGCCGATCTTACTGCCATTGCGGAACAGCTTGCGAAAACGGTTGCCGATCCCATGGAAATTCAGGGCCATCATCTGGTGATCACGCTCAGTATCGGTATCGCTGTCTCGTCGACTGGCAGCGAATCGGCTGATGAATTAATCCGCGGCGCTGACACAGCCATGTATGCAGCGAAGGATGCGGGCCGCAATGGTTATCGCCTATTCGAGCACACGCTCGATCAGCGCCACCTGCGCCGCACACGGCTAGAAAACGCGCTACGGCTGGCGATCGACAACAACGAGTTGGCGCTTGTGTATCAGCCTAAGGTGGACATACAGAGCGGCCACATTCATGGCGTGGAAGTGTTGTTACGCTGGAACAGCGCCGAATTCGGCGTGATCGCGCCGGGCGATTTCATTCCGCTTGCCGAAGAAACCGGGCTCATCAATTCGATTGGCTTGTGGGTACTACGGACCGCCTGCACGCAGGTTCGTGCCTGGCAGTTGTCGGGAAGCGACACGCTGACTGTAGCGGTGAATCTGTCGGCCAAACAGTTTCAGCAGAAAGATTTGGTGGAAGCCATCGCCGGTATTCTTGCCACTACTGATTTTTCCGCTGATCACCTCGAACTCGAAATCACCGAGTCAGCGATCATGCAGGACGTAGAACA
>JBDSYI010000424.1:0-4372 GCA_039925745.1 Casimicrobium sp.
CCTTACGTTTTCGCGATCACCACTGATCTGAAGATGGCTGCGCGCCGCAAAGGCGAAGACATCATCGATTTCGGTATGGGCAATCCCGACGGCCCCACGCCCAAACACATCGTCGACAAGTTAGTCGAAACCGCGCTGCGCGGCGACACCCACGGCTACAGCGTGTCGAAAGGCATTCCGCGCCTGCGTAAGGCCATCTGTAACTGGTATGCGCAGCGCTACGGCGCGTGGCTCGACCCGGATACCGAGGCCATCGTCACCATCGGTTCGAAAGAGGGTCTGGCGCATCTGATGCTCGCCACGCTGGATCGCGGCGACACGGCGCTGGTGCCGAACCCGAGCTATCCGATTCATATCTACGGCGCGATCATCGCTGGTGCTGACATACGAAGCGTGCGCATGACCGAAGACGTGGATTTCTTCGAGGAAATCGAGCGCGCGATTCGCGAGAGTTTCCCGAAACCGAAGATGCTGATTCTCGGTTTCCCGTCGAACCCGACGGCGATGTGCGTCGACTTGCCGTTCTTTGAAAAAGTCGTTGCGCTGGCGCGTGAACACGGCATCTGGGTGGTGCACGATCTTGCCTACGCGGATCTCGGTTTCGACGGCTACAAAGCGCCGAGCATCATGCAGGTGAAGGGCGCGAAAGATGTCGCGGTTGAGTTCTTCACCATGAGCAAGAGCTACAACATGGCGGGCTGGCGCGTGGGCTTTATGGTCGGCAACCCGCATCTCGTGAACGCGCTGGGCCGCATCAAGGGCTACAACGATTACGGCACGTTCACGCCGATTCAGGTCGCGTCGATTGCAGCGCTCGAAGGCCCGCAAGATTGCGTTGAAGAGATTCGTTTGAAGTACGAAGGCCGCCGCAATGTGATGGTCAAAGGTTTGCACGAAGCGGGCTGGATGGTCGACAACCCCAAAGCCAGCATGTACATCTGGGCGAAAATTCCTGAGCCATACATGAAGATGGGTTCGCTCGAATTTGCGAAAAAATTATTGGCAGACGCGAAGGTCAGTGTCTCGCCAGGCATCGGATTTGGTCAGTATGGCGACACCCATGTGCGCTTCGCCTTGATTGAAAATGAGGCACGCTCGCGGCAAGCTGTGCGCGGCATCAAGGAAATGTTCAAGAAGGATGGGCTGCTCTGATGTTCTGTCCCCTCCCCTTCAAGGGGGAGGGCTAAGGTGGGGATGGGTTTCGTCCCTGCCGAATTAAGTCTCAGCCCTTAAACCCATCCCCCTCCTAGCCTCCCCCTTGAAGGGGGAGGAACCTCACTGCAACAGAAAAATTATGAAACCACTCAACATCGGACTCTTAGGCATCGGCACAGTTGGCGGCGGCACATTTGATGTGCTCACCCGCAACGCCGAAGAAATTTCACGTCGCGCCGGACGTCCGATCACGATTACGCACGTCGCTGACAAGGCCACAGCGCTCGCGGAAAAAGTCGTAGCGGGCCGCGCGATCATCACCGACGACGCGTTTGCGCTCGTCAAAAATCCTGACATCGACGTCATCATCGAACTGATTGGCGGCTACACCATCGCCAAGCAGTTGATGCTCGAAGCGATCGCCAACGGCAAGCACGTCGTCACCGCGAACAAGGCTTTGCTTGCGTTGCACGGCAACGAAATTTTTGCGGCTGCACGCGCCAAAGGCGTCATCGTCGCCTTCGAAGCTGCGGTCGCCGGTGGTATCCCGATCATCAAGGCTTTGCGCGAAGGCCTCGTTGCCAATCGCATCGAATGGATTGCCGGCATCATCAATGGCACCACAAACTTCATCCTCTCTGAGATGCGCAGCAAAGGCCTGTCGTTTGCGGAAGTGTTGAAGACCGCGCAGGCCAAGGGCTACGCCGAAGCCGACCCCACATTCGATATCGAAGGCATCGACGCGGGTCACAAGATCAGCATCCTTGCGGCGATTGCGTTCGGGATTCCCTTGTCTTTCGAAAAAGCCCACGTCGAAGGCATCACGAAAATTGAGGCGAAGGACATTCGCTACGCCGAAGAGATGGGCTACCGCATCAAATTGCTCGGGATCGCGCGCCGTCGCAAGGCCGGGATTGAGCTACGTGTGCATCCCACGTTGATCCCCACAAAACGCTTGATTGCGAACGTCGAAGGCGTGATGAATGCCGTGCTGGTCAAGGGCGATGCAGTGGGCGCAACCCTTTACTATGGTGCGGGTGCAGGTGCCAGCCCAACCGCCTCCGCCGTGATCGCCGATCTCGTGGATATCGCACGATTGATCGACGCTGACGCCAGCCATCGTGTGCCCTATCTCGCGTATCAACATGACCGCATCGGCACCGAGCCGGTCTTGGCAATCGATGACGTCGAGACCTCTTACTACTTGCGTCTGCGCGTAGACGACAAGCCGGGCGTGCTCGCCGACATCACGCGCGTGCTCGCCGACAATCACATCTCAATCGACGCTATGTTGCAAAAAGAGCCGGAAGAGGGCGAAGCGCAGGCTGACATCATTCTGCTCACGCACGAGACGATTGAAAGGAATGTCAAGCGGGCGATTGCTGCGATTGAAGCGCAGGCGAGTACGAGTGGCAAGATTGTTTTGTTGCGGCTGGAAAACCTGGCGTAGAGAATGTCCCCTCCCCGCCCGCCGGGGAGGGTTAGGGTGGGGTACGGCTGTGAGTGGAACATTCACCGTCTAATCCTCGCCACCGACTTACCCCCTCCCGACCTCCCCCGGAAAGCGGGGGAGGGGAAAAACATGAAATACATCTCCACTCGCGGCCATCCGGACAAACAATCCTTCAGCGAGGTTCTGCTCTCCGGTCTCGCCACAGACGGCGGCCTCATGCTGCCGGAGACGTTGCCGAAAATCACGGATGCTGAGCTCACCGCGTGGCGCGTTTTGCCGTATCACGCGCTAGCGCATGCCGTGCTCTCGAAGTTCGTTGCCACTGATGACATTGACTCGGCAACGCTCGCTGCGCTGACCAAAGCGACCTACACAAAAGCGGTCTACGGCAGCGAAGAAATCACGCCGTTGCGCAACATCGACGCCTATGCACAAGGCATGCAAATTCAGGCCTTGTCGAACGGCCCAACGCTCGCCTTCAAAGACATGGCGATGCAACTGCTCGGTCGTTTGTTCGAGTACGAACTCGGTCGTCAAAACAAAACGCTCAACATCCTCGGCGCAACTAGCGGCGACACCGGTAGCGCCGCCGAATACGCGATGCGCGGACGTAAGGGCGTGAATGTATTCATGCTCTCGCCTGCTGGCCGAATGAGCGCCTTCCAGCGCGCGCAGATGTACTCGTTGCAGGACGCGAACATTCACAACATCGCGGTTGAGGGCGTGTTCGACGACTGTCAGGACATCGTAAAGGCCGTGTCGAACGATCTCGCGTTCAAGCGCGCGCACAACATCGGCACCGTGAACTCCATCAACTGGGGTCGCATTTCGGCGCAGATTGTTTATTACGTGCGTGGTTATCTTGCTGCAACGACGAGCAACGCGCAGCAGGTTTCGTTCGCAGTCCCATCCGGCAACTTCGGCAATATCCTCGCGGGCCACATCGCTCGCGAAATGGGTGTCCCGATTGACACATTGGTACTCGCCACCAACGAAAACAACGTCCTCGCTGAGTTCTTCAACACCGGCGTGTATCGGCCGCGTCCGAGCAAAGAAACCTTCGAAACATCGAGCCCGTCGATGGATATCTCCAAGGCGTCGAACTTCGAGCGCTTTGTGTTTCATCTGTTCAACGGCGACGCCGAGCGCATCGCCGCACTGTGGCGCGAAGTTGATCAGGGCCGATCATTTGACGTGTCGCAGACCCCCGAATTCAAAGGCATCCGCGAGCGCTTCGGCATCGTCGCAGGCACCAGCACTCATGCTGATCGCCTGGCCACTGTCCGCGAGGTTTACGAAAAAACCGGCAGTCTGATCGATACGCACACGGCGGACGCGGTGAAAGTCGCGCGCTCGTTAGTCAAACCCGGGGTGCCGATGATTGCGCTCGAAACCGCATTACCGGTAAAGTTTGCCGAGACCGTCCGACAAGCAGTCGGCTTCGAGCCACCGCTCACGCCGAAGCAGCAAACCATGATGACGCTGCCGTTGCGTGTCGTGCAGATCACGCCATCGGTTGAACGCGTTAAAGCGATCGTCGCTGCTGGTTAGTCGGTAGGAGTGGCGCACAGGGCCGCTCTTACAATCAACGCATGCCCAACTCACTAGAAGTCAGCCACCTCAGTCATCGCTACCCGCCGCGCGGGCGCGAACCGGCGCGAGACACGCTGCATGATGTTAGTTTTCGTGTTGAAGCGGGCCGTGTCGGTTGTCTGCTGGGCCCATCCGGCTGCGGCAAGACGACGCTGCTGCGCTGCGTCGCTG
>JBDSYI010000425.1:0-3731 GCA_039925745.1 Casimicrobium sp.
TATCACTCGTGGGATTCGCAGAACGCTTGGCTACGACAAATTATTTCGCAAAACTATCTGTATGTGGCAACGAGCAAAGCGCGTGAACTCGGGCTCAATGACCTCGACTGGGTGTGGGTTGAATCAACGAATGGAAAGATTCGCTGCCAGATGAAAACCATGGAAGGCGTTGAGGCGAACACGGTCTGGACGTGGAATGCGATTGGCAAGATGAGCGAGGCTTGGGGATTGGCAAAAGATGCGTCAGAAGCAACCGTGGGATTTTTGCTAAATCACCTGATTTCGGAGAGCACACGCGCGACGAGCGGCGAGCGCTTCTCAAACAGCGACCCGATCACGGGTCAGGCCGCGTGGTACGACCTGCGCGTACGCATCCGCAAAGCCGACGAAGCGGGCGTGTGGCCCAAGCTTGAATTCGGGGATAAGTCATGACGAAATCAGGAGCCACAACATGCGTCTAGGCCTCGCAATAGATCTGGACACCTGCGTCGGCTGCCATGCATGCGCGGTTGCCTGCAAAGAATGGAATGGCCAGTCGCTCATGGGCGGTGCGCCGGATTACGACGCGTGGGGCAAGGCACCGAGCGGCACCTGGTACAACCGCATTCGTCATTACGAGATTGAAGGCGACCCGACCTATTCGCCGCATCGCTGCGGCTCGTCGCCCGATTCGAGCGAGCATCAGCCACTCTCAAAAACTGTCAACGTTCCCATGAGTTGCATGCATTGCGAAGAAGCGCATTGCGTGACGGTGTGCCCGACGGGCGCCAGCTACAAGCGCGCGGAAGACGGCATTGTGCTGGTTGATCCCAATCTTTGCATGGGTTGTAACTATTGCTCATGGGCGTGCCCGTACGGTGCGCGTGAATTGGACGAAGACGCCGGCGTGATGAAAAAATGCACGCTCTGCGTCGACCGTATCTATGACGAACAACTCGCTGTCGAAGATCGCCAGCCTGCGTGCGTGTTGGCGTGCCCGACTCATGCACGGCATTTCGGCGACTACGACGATCCGCGATCGAAGGTGTCGCAGCTCGCCGCTTCTCGCGGCACGCAGTCGATGCTCGACAATCTTGGCTACAAGCCCACGAACGCCTATCTTTCGCCGCGCAAGCCGGTTGAGATTGAAACGAAATTGCCGTTGAAATCAGGTCTCTCCGATATGGCGAAAGCCTTCGTTAATCGTCTGATCCAGCTATGAAGCCAGCGCTCTCGGTCATTTTTTTCACAGTTTCCTCCGGCGCCGGATTAGGCTTGCTCGTGTGGCTTCTGATTGCGTCCTTGATGGCTGATCACATTCGCATGGATGGTGTGACGTTCTACAAAGGCGTCGCCATCGCCGCGCTCCTGATTACCGCTGGCCTCTTATCGTCGACGCTCCATCTCGCAAATCGCAAGAACGTAATCTTTTCACTCTCACGGGTGAAAACTTCGTGGCTTTCGCGCGAAGGATTGCTGGCATTGATTCTGTATCCAATAGCTGCGTTGCACGTTGCCGCACTACATTTCGGATGGCCACAAATCACCCCGTTTACGCTGTGGCTGCTGGTCGCCGACGCCGTCGCCATCCTGTATTGCACCGGGATGATCTACGGATGTCTGCGCACGATTCCACGCTGGAACACATGGATGACGCCCGCCAAGTACGTGCTGTTCGGTTTGATGAGTGGCTCGGTGCTGTTACCTGCGGTACTTTCGCTGCGTCCCGTCGAGGTCGGCCCTATCGGCAAACCGATGATGGCGATTGTGTTGCTCGCGGTGGGCGTAATTTTCTACATCGCCTATCTGCTGAAGTATCCGCGCGTGCAACACACGATCAACGATGCGCTGGGGTTCAAGCAAGGCAATGTGCGACTGCTTGATGCCGGGCATTCGCACGGTACGTTTCTGACTAATGAATTTGGCTTTAAGTTAGCCCGCGAGAAGGCGCGCATGCTTCGCTGGCTTGCGATTGTTTTCGTTTTTTTTGTGCCGATGCTGCTTTGTTATTTCACGCAGTGGTTCTGGTTAGCATCGTTTGTCTGCATTGCAGGCTTGCTGGTGGAGCGCTGGTTATTTTTTGCGGAAGCAGAGCATGTCGTGCGGCTGTACCACGGGCAACAACGCGTTTAACGGCTTGCGGTGACTCGTTTTTTTCCATTTCTTACGTGGCTACCGCTCTTAAAAGAACATGCGACACTGCGTGCCGACGTTCTCGCTGGGTTGACAGGGGCCATCGTGGTGCTGCCGCAGGGCGTTGCTTTTGCAACGCTTGCCGGAATGCCGCCCGCGTACGGCCTCTATTCGGCAATGGTTCCCTGCATCATCGCTGCGCTCTTCGGCTCCTCGCGCGTGATGGTGACAGGCCCCGCTAACGCGATCTCGTTGACCGTGCTTGCAGTCATGGCGCCGCTGGCAAAACCGGAATCTGAACGCTACGTTGCGCTAGCCATCACGCTGACGTTCATGGTCGGCATCTGGAAAATACTTGCCTCGCTGGCCCACGCCGGCAAGCTGATTGATAAGGTCTCCCACACCGTAATTGTCGGCTTCACCTCGGGTGCGGCGGTACTCATCATCAATTCACAGATCCGCAATTTTTTTGGAATCGACATTGTGCGGGGCGCCGACGTCCTGCAGACGTTGTGGGCACTCGCTCAACACCTCCGCGACATCAACGTCGCCGCGCTGCTGGTTGGCCTCATCACTCTGATCAGCGCTTTAATGTGGAGACCGCTTAATCGCATCGTGCCCGCCATGCTGGTCGCCGTCGTAATCGGTAGCGTGGTCGCGATGTTCACGCGCTGGGTTGACCCCAGAATTGCCTTTAAAACAGTCGGTGCCTTACCAAGCGCGCTCCCTCCGATTTCGGTGCCCGAGTTTTCTCTGGACACCTGGAGGATGTTGCTCGTGCCGTCCATCGCCATGACCTTGCTGTCGCTTGCTGAGGCGGTTTCTATCGCTCAAGGGTTGGCGCGACGTCGTTCAGAAAAATTTGATAGCAATCAGGAGTTTTTGGGGCAAGGTTTAGCCAATATTTTTGGCTCATTCTTTTCCGGCTATCTCGCGAGCGGCTCCTTCAATCGTTCCGGCGTCAACATGGCCGCCGGTGCGGTCACGCCATTTTCCGCGATCTGCGCATCCTTTTTTCTCGTCGTGTCACTGATTTTTGTTGCGCCCCTTGCGCAGTATTTACCGCTATCGGCGTTGGCCGCGATCCTGTTTCTCGTGGCGTGGAATCTGATTGATCGCCGCGAAATTCGTTACCTGCTGTCCGACAAGTTTGAGCGAATTACGCTGCTGGCAACCTTTGCAGCGACCTTGACGCTACGACTGGATTGGGCGATTTTGTTTGGCGTTGCCGTATCGCTGGTCGTGAAGCGGATGCGAAAACCTGACTAAAATCAGGGTCTTGCCCTTGACTACAACCCACTACATCGAATTTACGCCCCCATGGATAAAGCACTACTCGCACACACTGCCGCCGCACTGCTCGCCCCCGGCAAAGGCCTTTTAGCTGCTGACGAATCCGCTGGCACCTGTGCCAAACGATTCGCTGCTGCCAACATCCCCGACAGCGAGGAAATGCGCCGAACCTATCGCGAGATGCTGTTCACCACGCCCGCCATGAAGTCGACGATTTCCGGCGTGATCCTGCATGACGAGACGCTTCGCCAAAACACCAGCAAGGGTGTGCCGTTTGCGGACTATCTGAACAGCATTGGCGTCATCCCCGGTATCAAGGTCGACGC
>JBDSYI010000426.1:0-16833 GCA_039925745.1 Casimicrobium sp.
ACGAGAAGACCTCAAGCTCTGGTGGCAGCAAGCTGCACGAGAAGTGGAGCAAGTCAGGTCAGCATGGCTCGGTGCAGATGGTCGTCGGCAATCGCTTTATGGTTGACGTCGACGCTCAAGGAATCGAGATGAATGACGTCAAATCACTCATCAGCAAAATCGACATCTCCAAGCTCGAAGCCATGAAAGGCGACGGCAAGAAGTCGTAGCGACCGTCGAGGCAACCTGCGGGCTGCGCAAGAAAAGGTGGGCATTGCCCGCCTTGTGCATTCCGCGACGTGTCAATGTTGATACAAGCGATAACGCCAATCGTCGCTAACGCATCGGACGCGCGTCGGCGTGAGCGCGCCCGCTACTCCTAACCGCGATTAACCCGAAGAAATACTTGCGTTCGCCATCAAATCTTCAAGCAGCGCCACCGACACCCTGCCAGACACCGCATACGGATCAAGCACTGGCTTTGCTGAGTGCTTCAGCAGGATCGCCATATTCACGCGATCAAAGCTGACTTTCCCCATCGACCATACGGCAAACTTGCGCTCAGTGATCTCTTCGAAATCCAGAATTTGCACATCCTGATGACGCTTGTCAGCCGCGATGCGGTTGTATGTTTCGTTAACCTCTTTGCGCCCGCCTTCGAGCATCTGCACAAAGATGTAGTTGTTAGTGCACAGCACGCCGGTAATGCCGTTCGCGGGATTGTTCTTGCGTGATGATGCAAGGATTGCGTCCATCGCGGTCGCCGTTAAAGTATCGGTCGCACGGCTGGTGTAGGTAAGGCGAACTAACATGCTCAATCCCTCCGATTGTCAACTAGGGCCAAAAATTCGCGTCGCAAGTTCGGGTCTTTCAAAAATGAGCCGCGCATCACGCTGTTGATCATTTTTGAGTTCACGTCCTTCACGCCACGCCACTGCATACAAAAGTGATCGGCCTCCATGACGAGCGCCAGACCATCCGGCTGAATCTTGTCCTGCAAAAGATTAGCCAACTGAGTCACCGCTTCCTCCTGAATCTGCGGGCGACTCATCACCCAATCGGCGAGTCGCGCGTACTTCGACAAGCCAATCAAATTGGAATGCTGGTTCGGCATCACGCCCACCCAGATGCGTCCCATGATGGGACACATATGATGCGAACAGGCCGAGCGAATCGTGATCGGCCCGACAATCATTAGCTCGTTTAGGTGCTCCACATTCGGAAATTCCGTCACCGGCGGCGGCGCGACATAGCGCCCGCGAAACACCTCGTTCAGATACATCTTCGCCACGCGCTTCGCCGTGTCCTGCGTGTTGTGATCGCTTTCGGTGTCAATCACCAAGCTCTTTAGCACCTCGCGCAGTTTTGATTCGATCTCTGACTGCAGCTCGGGCAGCTCGCCGTCGCGAATGAACTCGCTGATATTGTCGTTCGCATGAAAACGCTTGCCAGACGCCTTGATACGATGGCGTACGCGTTCGCTGGCGGGCATGCCGGCAAGGTCGCGCTGCGCCGAGGGGCGAGCGTCGGCGGCGTTGGATGGTGGGGGAGATACTTCTGCGGTCATCGGGCGCTGCTTTGGGTTGGGTGGCCGGAAGACGCATTGTCGCATGATGGCTTAACTAGTTAGGTACGTACGCCATTCGTAGCGACTGCATCGCTGCAAGTACGATTCCACCACTCGTGCCCACCTAGCCACAGTGGAGCTTTTGGAGGGTATCAAGTTTGACTTTGCGGACGACACTGGCGCTGTGGAATGGAATGACCAAAACATTGCGTCGCTGAAGCGACCCGCTGTCGATCAATTCGGGAAGCAGCTTGAGCTAGCCATGCGGCGTTCTCGTGTACGCCCCGAGCGAATGACAGAGATCATTGCGCAGATAGTGCGGCAGTATGGGTACTGGGCTGGGATGCGTGGATTGCATCCGGAAACCACCCCGAAGCGCATCGAACTAACGGGCATCGCGCTAAATTTCGTGATGCTTGTGTGCCAACGACTCAAACACGCGCCAGCTACGCCCCGCCCGCACGAGTATTCGCCAATGGTGCAGCCTAACATTCTTATCTCACCCTACGGGGCGTGGCCAATGGGGCACGCGACCACACATCACTATTTACTTACGCTATCGATTCTTGATCAGCAATCCCTTTCGAGAAGTAAAGATCACGTAATCCTTTACAAGCAAAGGCAGCGGATTCAAGATACTTTGGAGATTCAAGCAAAATTTCTTGATACAACTGGCGCGCCAATTCTGCTCCAGCCAAAGAGTCGGTTCCAAAATGTACCCCTGCGATTTCCCGGTTGATTGAAATTCGCTCGGCCAATGCAAACAGGTCAAGTTCGCGATCCGGAAAGCAAGGACTGAAGGCGTGCGCCAACAGAAACGACTGGGTAGAGTGTCCACTTGGATACGCTGGCCAGCCGGGCTGAAAAGTTGCGGCCACTTGTTGCGGCAGGTAGTGGTAGGGTCGGGCTCGGTTGAATTTGTCTTTGAGCATGAAGATGACGGGCGAGGCAAAGTTCTCATACACGCTAGTCCAATGGACGGCAGATTGGGGCGTTACACCCAGCAATTTCCAGAATTCGGCCAATATCGACTTGTCTTGTCGATTGATCTCGGAATCTCTACTTGAGCGCATATCGCGAAGGTTGACAACGGTAAATACCTCAGCACCTTCGCCAATGTCGCGCGGTGCTGCGATATCAATGCGTGTCAGCCAATCGTGTGGAAGCCAATGATGCTTCAGGTTAATCCAGTCGCGTTTCGACTGAAGCCATTCGCCAACTGGAAAAGGTACGGTGGCGAACATGATCTCGAACCTTACTTAAAAGAACTGCCGTGAAACCAAGAAACCAGAGAGTATCTGCTTCCCGTGAGGACTGAGGTGATTCGATGAACAAGGTAACTTGGGAAGATGATGGCGTCGCCTTGCGTATTGCTAATCTCCGGAAATTTGTCACCCGCGAATTCAAGCATGCCGCCTTCGTAGCCACCCGCTTCTGACAATTGAACCGTAATGCTTAGTTTGCGCGTCGAAACGGCCCGCGGGCCAAGGTCTGCGTGCCAATCAATCTTACCGTTAGTCCGGTATCGTATGAATTGAAGTCCTTCATCACGCCCGTTCAGTTCAAATTGATACCAGATGCGATTTGTAGTTGCCACGAGATCACAAATTCGGCGATAGATCCAGTCAGTATCTTCAGTTCGTGCAAGAGTCGCTACGTCGCATATTCGGTAGTCCGGAACAAGATCGATTAAGCCACCTGGTGTAAACATTTGTTTTTCGGCTAGCGCTCGAATCGCAACACATTCCGACTGTTCGAATAAGCGTGGCATGACGTAGGGTCGAGTCAAGTAGTCATTCTGTTCAATGGAGGTGATTGACGCGCGCTTCATTTCCAAATGCAAGAAATTACGTATTGACGGTAACTCTGATGAGGAAACATGCAAGCGCGCTTTTCTTGTATGTAGAAATGTCTCCGCTCTGCCCGTGTGCCTCAGCAAGCGCCAGAGCGTTCTGCCCAACAAACACTTGAGACACTTCGCATACATTGTTACCGGGTAAAACGGCGCCGACAACAGCGACTGCGACCGACTGCTCATCAGTTGACAATGTAGGTTTTGCGGCACTGTCTGGCGGCACAACGTGCAACGGCTTAAATTGCTCACCAATCAGCCGTAGGAGATCCTCGCGCTTGGCCGCGTCTGTTTCGACCTGAAGCAGCGACCGCAGTACGCCCGTAAAGTCCGGTTGAAGTAAAGCAATCCAGCAATAACCTACGTTTGATGATGTAGTCACGAAACCGCCAAAAGAATCGAAATGAGACACCCGGAACAGTATCACCGGGCGCGACGCATGTACAAGAACTTAAACGCATTCCTACCTGTTTAAGTAGGATACCGTGCACCAATCAATGTGACTATGTCGGTAATATCTGATCGAATCAGTACGTAAGCAGTGCTGTTTTATTACAAATCTTTCTGGAATCTCGGTACTCTAGAAAGTGGGCTCATAAATTCGAACTGGCAGTTGAAGTGGAGACATAAATGAGGGTTAGATTCACATTGTTTTTCGCCGCTTGCATCGGTTTTAGTGTCTCTTCCGTGGTGTTTGGAGAAGTCATTAAGAAGATTGTGTATTTGGATCCCGTTGCGGGCCGAGGCAAATCAAATGAAGCTCGATTTGTCTCCTTGCTGCAATCGAGAAAGGCTTGTCGAGGTGTGGCTTTTTATTACGTGCCCGTGGCGCTTGGCAAGGTAGCGGACGACATTATTGAGAACGTTGGCGATTCGCCTGACACGCTTGTCATCGCGGCGAGCGGCTATTTGACGAGTGCTGTACTAAGGCTGCTCCCTAGTGTGAAGGTTGTATTTCAAACTCACTCCGATCCGCAGCAACATAAATTTGTGAGCAATCTCAATGCGTCGGCATCCAACGCAACCGGCATCAGTTACTACGTTGACGCAGATCTAAAACGAGTCGAATTGCTTCGTGATCTGGTGCCCAATGCGTCCGTGCTGGCAGTAGTTGCGGATTCTGACTATATGGGCCGCCTAGCGCAGAAAAAATTCGTTTTGGAAGCCCATCGCCTCTTTGGATTCAAAGTGAAACTGCTGGTAACTAATGAATTTAGCGATTTTGAGCGCTATGTAGCGACTGAAAGAATCGACGCAATTTATGTACCGTATTCACTGCCAAGTTATCTTGGCGGTGCACAGATATCCGCACTTGCTGCAGAGAAAGGTATTCCGTCGATGTTTGATCGACGACGTTTTTTGTCTTCTGGAGCCACTTTCGCTTATGAATCCGTTAACGCGGACGGCCTGCCAGTACTTGCCAGCGCAGCAGGGCTGATATGCGCTGGAGTTCCACCCAACGCGATACCCGTCGAACGCTCGCGAGTCGCTAAGTTTGGCATCAACTTGAAAGAGGCACGCCGGCTTCGCCTCGACATCCCAGTAGCCCTCGTCCGGCTTGCCGACGAGGTTGTCCAATAGCTTTAAGGTGCAGTCATTTTGAAAGAGCCTCCCGATTCAAGGGCACGTGACTTCAGTCACGACTTAGTCGTTTCGGGCTCAAGCACGCTGGTGCCACCTCGCAGGGCACCGTGGCAGCAGTTATTTCAGTCAATGAGCGGCAGGCTATTTCGAAAGTATCTTGTCGCTACGTTCGCAGCGACGCTAGGTTTACTCGTTGTTTTCGGTGCGCTCGAAGCAACGCAAACTTATTGGGACACTGAAACATTGGTACTGCAGTCCCAGCGAGCCAAGACTCAACTGGCAGCTACGCGGGTAACTGAATACTTTCGATTGTTACAGCACTACCTTCGCGAATCGGCATCTATCCCGATGCCGGATGAAGATAGCAGCGCCGCGCAGCTGCGATTTGAATTGCGACGACTCCTAAAGTTACAACCAGAGCTCGATGACATATCTATGCTTGGGATGAATGGCGAGACTTTGCAAATGGTTTCGCGATACAGAGTCGACGTTGGATCGGGTACGACGTCCGCAGCACCACCAGGTGCATATCCACTTCCTGAACAACCGCTACAGATCGATAGAGTGCCGTCCAGCAGCGCAGATCCCACTGTTCAGATGACGATACGAATGCAAGATAAAAAAACGTTGGTTGGGGCGATCCGCGCGACCGTAAATCTTAGTTTTCTGTCACCGACATTGCGGGAAATAAGCTCGGACGGCGACGTTGCGTACATCATCGATGCTCAGAAGCGAGTCGTGGCACACGCTGATGTTCAAACATTTCTTGCGCTCTCTGGAAGTCCAGGAACATCGGCGCTGCCGGTGGTAATCTGGGCGGCCGACAGAATCGGTTCGTCACCGACGCAGAACCCACCGTATGTCGGAGCAGGTATTTCTGGCGCGGACGCAGTAGCTATGACAGCGTCTTTGAATCCTTTGAGTTGGACTCTTGTTGTCGAACGACCAACCGCCATTGCCTTTGCTCCGGTTCGACGATTCCTTTGGCGTGCGTTGACGTTTATGCTTGCCGCAGCTGTCGTCGCTCTTTCTATCAGCGCATATTTAGCGCACAGCCTCAGCAAGCCTATTCTCATCATTCGGAAAACCGTCGTCGCGTTCGGCGAAGGTAATCTATCTGGAAGAATTTCACTAGACTCGGGTGACGAAATAGAAAGCTTGGCCACCGGTTTCAATGTGATGGCTGATCAGCTCCAAACATACGCTACCTCTTTGGAACATAAAGTCGCTGCGAAGACTGAGCAACTGGAAATGGCAAACAAACACAAAAGCGACTTCCTCGCACACATGTCGCACGAGTTGCGTACGCCGCTGAACGCGGTGATCGGCTTTTCCGAGATGTTGAAGGCGCAATATTTCGGGCCGCTGAACCAGAAGCAGGCGGAGTACGTGAAGGACATCAACGATTCGGGGCAGCATTTGCTGGCGTTGATTAACGAGATTTTGGATTTGGCGAAGGTTGAAGCGGGGCGGATGGAGCTTGTACGCTCGAATTCGCATGTGCCGATCATTGTGGAGGCGTGTTGCACATTGGTGTCGGAGCGGTTTCAGCGCAAGCGGCAGACGCTTGATGCGGTGGTGGAGCCGCCAGTTTCGTTCTGGTATTTGGACGAGCGCAAGTTCAAGCAGTGCTTGCTGAATCTACTTTCGAACGCGAACAAATTTACGCCTGAGGGTGGACGCGTGGGATTACGCGTGTTTGTGGATATGGATTGGTTGGTGGTTCGGGTGACGGACACCGGCATGGGCATCGCGGCTGACGCGTTGCCAAAATTGTTCTCGGAGTTTTATCAAGTGGCGTCGGCTGGCTCCACCGCTGCCACGCCAGCGGTCACTGAGGGCACTGGCTTGGGGCTGGCGTTGACGAAGAAGTTTGTTGAGCTTCATGGTGGCACGGTCGACGTCACTAGCGTGATCGGTGAGGGCTCGGTGTTTACATTGCGCTTTCCGCCGGGCTTGGCGGAATTGCCAGAAACAGCAGCAGCGACAGATCAGGCTGGAGGCACCGCGTGACCGCGCGCGTGCTGGTGGTGGAGGACGACCCACTGTCGCAGCGGTTGATGCGCGATGTGTTGCAGGTGCATGGTTACGACACCGTGGTGGCGGGCAGCGCAGAGGAGGGTTTGGCGTCGGCGAAAGCGCATCGGCCTGATTTGGTGTTGATGGACATTCGCTTGCCGGGAATGGATGGGTTTGCTGCGCTGGATGCGTTGCGGGCGGAGCCCGCGACAGCCGATGTGCCTGTGTTGGCGGTGACCGCATCGGTGATGATGGGGGAACGCGAAAAGATTTTGGGCGCTGGGTTTGATGGGTATCACCCGAAGCCGATTCAAATCCCACAACTGCTGGCGGAAATCGCGCAGATGTTGGCGACTGGGCGACAATCGCGCGAATGAGCGCGAATATTCTTGTTGTTGACGATCAGGCGCCAAACCGGCGGCTGCTTCAGGATTTACTTTCGATAAAAGGCTATTCGGTCTCGGCGGTCGAGTCCGGTGAGGCTGCGTTGGCGGCCATTGATGGTGGAAACGTTGATTTGGTGCTGCTCGATGTGGTGATGCCGGGCATGGACGGCTTTGCGGTGCTCGCCGCGATTCGCGGCGATGCTCGGCATGCCCATTTGCCGGTCGTTCTATGTACGTCGCTCGATCCGGATCGCGAACGTGTGAGAGGGCTTGAGGCCGGAGCTGATGACTTTTTGCAGAAGCCGATCAACCACGCAGAATTGCTGGCGCGTGTTCGCTCGCTGTTGCGCGTGAAGCAGTTGTTCGACGAGGTAACGGCAAAACAGAACGAGCTGCGCGCACTGAACGAAACTCTAGAACACCGGGTTCGCGACAAGGTGGCTGAGGTCGCCCAGCTTTCGCGGTTGAAACGCTTTTTCTCATCGGCTTTGGCGGCAAAAATTGTGGCGGGTGGCGCGGACGATCCGTTGGCGAGTCATCGTCGCGATGTGGCGGTGGTATTCGTGGATTTGCGAGGATTCACGGCGTTTGCGGACGCCGCTGCTCCGGAAGATGTGATGCGCGTGTTGCGTGAGTTTCACGCCGCGCTGGGAGCGTGTATTGACGAGTCGGGCGGCACGATTGAGCGCTTCACCGGCGACGGCGTTATGGTGTTTTTTAACGACCCAGAACCAGTAACAAATCCGTGCGCGTCGGCGCTCTTCTTCGCGCGGGACGTGCGAGGGCGAACCGGCGAGTTGTCGCTGCGCTGGACGCGTGAAGGTTTTTTACTGAATGCAGGCCTTGGCGTTGCCTACGGATACGCAACGGTTGGCGCGATTGGCTACGAAGGGCGCGTAGATTACGGTGCGATTGGCTCAGTGACCAACCTGGCGGCGCGGCTATGTTCGGAGGCACAGGCTGGAGAAATCCTCGTGCAGCAACGGGCGCTGGCGTTGGCCGGTGAGGGGTTTGTCGCCGAGGCTGCTCGTCCGTTCACGTTAAAAGGGTTTCGCGAAAGTGTCTTAGCTTCTCGGCTTGAGTAGTCGAAATTTTGAATACCGCAGACGTTTCGAGATTCAATTTGTACTGGCGCATCCCTACCTACTCAGGTGGGATCGTTTCCAGCTGCCGCGCGCTACATTAGTCGCATAGGAAATTGATTACAGTATCGAGCCAGGGGTCATGTCAAAAACCACATCGCAATCGTCTCGCGTAACCCTGCGCCAACTTTGCAGCCTGGGCCTGCCCGCGCCAGTGCTATTGCCCTCGCTGCTACCCGCTATCCGTGCGGTAGTCCCCGCCACACACGCCGCCTTTTTCTACTGCGACGCGCTAGGCAGTATGGTCAATATGTACGCCGAGCGGATGTTGCCGCCTGAGGCGATGACGCGGTATTACGAGCGGCATTATCGGGCGGACATTTCGGCGTTTTCTACGGCTTACCTGCGACTGGTGGCGGCGAGCGATCCGGTTTCGTTTCGTACGATAAGTGCGGCGGAGAAAGTTGGCGAGTATTACCGCGAAGTTCTGTCGCAGCTTTCGGTGGGGCATGTGATGTACGGCATCGTGCGCTCACCAGACAATGGCCGGGAACCCATTGGGCAATTAAGTTTGTATCGTGGCGTGAGTGACGCGCCGTTTACAGTGGGCGATGCCGACGCATTGCGCGACGTGATGCACTACCTCGGGCCAGCGTTGGTGGCGTCGCCGTATGCGCCGGTGACTGCGCCATCCGAGCAGATCGCTGAGGAGGCGATGGCGGTGTTGGATGAGGCGGGTGAGTTGCTGTTCGCCGATGATGCGTGGATGCGGCTGTCGCGGCTGGCCCGTGGCGAACCGATTTCGCCGCGTGAATCGGGTGCTGAGCCGAAGGCGCTGCGCGAATTTTTGCGCGGTGTGGTGATTGCGGCGCGGGCGGCGAAAAAATCTCTACATGTGGTGAGTTCGCCCTGGGGGCAGTTCGCGTTTCGTCATCATTCGCTGGACGGAATCGCCGGCGAGAAAGCAACTGCTCTCGTGGTTTCGCGTCTGGCCACAGAGTCTGTGCGGCTGACCGAAGGGGCGTCGCGCCTCGATTTGTCGGCTCAACAGCGCGAGGTGGCGCTGATGGTTGCGCTGGGCATGACCAACGCCGAGATGGCCGAGAAATTAGGTGTGTCGGTCAACACGGCTGGCTATCACGTCAAGCAAGTGTTTGTGAAGCTTGGTGTGCATGATCGCGGGGACGTAGCACGACTGCTCAGGCAGGCCTGAGCGCCGTTTGTCTAAAAATTTGACGCCTAGTTGTCGTCATGCACGCGATGATTGGCAGAATTGTCGAAGAATCCGACTCAGTCGACCGTTGCGCCGGACGCCGCCACCACCTTCGCCCATTTTTCCGTCTCGGAAACGATCGTTTTGCCGAAGTCTTCCGGCGTGCCAGGAATCGGCGATCCGCCGAGATCAGCCAGTCGTGCGCGCATCTTCGGATCCGCCAGTGCTCGGTTAATCGCAGCATTCATTTTGTCGATCGCCTCGCGTGGCGTGCCTTTTGGCATGCCTACGCCAAACCAGGCCGTGGCCTCATAGCCGGGTACAGTGTCACCGACGGTTGGCAAGTCTGGGAATGAAGGCACACGAGCTGCTGATGTGACCGCCAATGCGCGAATAGTGCCGCCTTTAATGTGGCCCGCCGACGAGGGAAGGTTGTCAAAAAATACCTGCACCTGACCGCCAATTAAATCGGTCAGAACCGGTCCCGCGCCCTTGTAAGGAATGTGCACCATGTTGCAGCCGGTCATCGATTTGAACAACTCGCCAGACAGATGGGTGGACGTGCCGCTGCTGGACGAGGCCATGTTCACTTTGCTCGGGTTCGCTTTGCAATAGGCGATGAATTCCGCTACCGTTTTTACGGGCAAACTGTTGGTAACGACCATTACGTTCGGCGTGCGCACGATACCCGCCACCGGTGCGATGTCACGGATGAAGTTAAACGAAAGCTTTTTGTAAAGTGATGCGTTGATGCCGTTGGCCGGATTGACCAGCAGCATGGTGTAGCCATCGGCGGGCGCATTGACGACGTACTCGGTGCCTATGTTGTTGCCGCCGCCCGCTTTGTTTTCGACGATGACAGGTTGCCCGATATTTTCAGTGAGCCATTGCGCCACGATGCGCGCCAGCACGTCGGTGGTGCCTGCCGGTGGATAAGGCACGACCCATTTGATCGGCTTGGTGGGATAGTCCGCAGCCGCGACGCCCAGCAAACCAAGTGAAGCAATGAATACGACGGCAGCGCGTCGAACGAAGTTTTGCACGGTTTCCTCCTGTTGACTCGTGCCGCCGCACAATACGTTGGCACCCTTTGTCGCACGAATTATCAATGCTGACGCTAGGCAATGCATGTAGGGATTTCATCCAATGCCCTGTGTGATCGTCGTCCACGCGATTGATTGCCCTATGCGAACGTCATCGGTAAACGCACGTCTGTAGACTTTGCCATGGCATCAATTTAAAACACCGCAATGAGTTCCGATATCAAGCTGCTCGGCTACGTGGCAGCAACGCTTTTTTTCTTTATGGCAATCATGTTGTTGCTAACCATGCGGCAGGCCGGTCGCATTCGCGGAGCGACGCTGTGGCTCTGGAGCACGCTGATTGCAGCAATTGCCATCGTTCTCAACACTGCACAAGAAGTGATACCGGAGTTTTTCGGTTACGTGGTGTCGGGCGTGCTGTTGATCGTCGGGCCGCTCATGAGCGCACGCGGTACTTTTGAATATCGCTATCACCGGAGGTTTCCAGTTCATTGGATTTACGCGGCGGTCGCACTGGCCACGCCGGCGTTTTATTACTTCACTTTCATCGTGCCGAGTATCGGCGTTCGTGTGCTCATGGTTGCCGTGCCAATTGCCATGATTTGCTCGTGGCATGCGTGGGTCATGCTGGCTGGTTCGGGACTGCGTCCTCGTAGTGCAGGTGTTCAACACGCCCGGTTTCGCATCTCGCACGGCATTATGGTTCTGGGTTTGCTGATGGTTGCGTTCGTTTTTTTTATTCGCGCTCTGGACACCATTCAGGTGATGAGTGCCGGGCCTGCCGTGATTCCGCGTGGAGGCTCACCGCGAACTGCATTTTTCTTCTATTCGGTTGGGCTGGTGGGGCGTCTGTTTCTGTTGATTGGCATGGTGCTGGTGCTAATGGACGAGCTTGAACAAGAGTTGCGCACGCTCGCATCGCGAGACGCGCTCACCGGGCTGTTCAATCGACGAGGGTTGAACGCGGCTGCTGGCGCATCGGCAATCACCAATGCGAGCCTACTCATGCTCGATCTTGATCATTTCAAAGCTGTGAACGACGACTTCGGTCATGACCAGGGTGACCGCGTGATCGGTTTGCTGGCGCGATGTGCGCAGGCGAATTTGCCTGCGAATGCCGTGCTGGCGCGATTGGGCGGGGAGGAGTTTTGTGCGCTTTTGCCGCAGTCTGACCTGGCCGCAGCGCAGACATGCGCAGAGACGCTGCGTAAAGCTTTCAATCTCGAAACAGCCGCGCTGGGTCACAGCCGACAACATACGGTGAGCATCGGCGTGGCTGCGGCTGGCACCGCGCAGGCGAGCCTGCGAGACCTGATGGACCGCGCCGATCAGGCGCTCTACCGCGCCAAACACGGCGGACGCAACCGGATTGAATCGGCAGAGGCGTAGCGCAGTTCTGTCACGCGTCTATCGGTGGTGCAGTGCCGGTCAAAATCAATCCGCTGTGTAGCCCGATCACCCTACCTCGTGATGGCGTTAGCGAAATTTGTTCTTGGCGATGTTGAGTGCGTGAGCATAAGCTGCGTGTTTGGCTTTTGTCTGAAATTACCATCATACGGGGGCTAGAGCGTGAAATTGCCTAGTATCGACTATTGATATTTACTGTTGCTTATCCCCAATGAATAAGGGTTTCATCGGAAAAGTTGTACGCGTTTGCTGCGCTGCGTATACCGTTATTGCATAGTTTTGGCTACACTCGACATATGGAACTAAAGTGGGTTGAAGACTTTCTGCAACTGGCCGAAACGGGCAGTTTTTCACGAGCGGCGGAGCTGCGGTACGTTACCCAACCGGCTTTCTCGCGGCGCATTCGGGCGCTGGAACAGTGGCTTGGCGCCGAGCTGATTGATCGCACCAGCTATCCGACCAAGATGACCAAGGCGGGCGAGCAGTTTCGCGAGCGTGCGGCGGAGATTGTTCGGCAGGCGATTGATGCGCGGGCGATTGCTCGCGGGCTGCAAAGCGCGCCGACGGATACGATTTTGTTTGCCGCGCCGCATACCTTGTCGCTGACGTTTTTCCCGACCTGGTTGTCGGTGCTGGAGAAGAAACTCGGTCGCGTCAAGGTGAAACTTTTGGCGGCCAATGTGCACGACGCGGTGATGAGTCTGGTCGAGGGCAACTGTGACTTGCTGCTGTGCTATCACCATACCAACCAACCCGTGCAACTTGATGAGTCGCGTTACGAAATGATCGTGCTCGGTACGGAGACGATTGCGCCGTTTTCGAAGACCGATAGCGAAGGCCGCGCGCTGTTTGCGTTGCCCGGGAGTGATGCGAAAAAGATTCCATACCTTTCTTACACGCCGCAGGCGTATCTCGGTCGCATGGTCGAGCTGATCCTGCAGCAGTCGCCGCTGCGTGCGCATCTCGACTGCGTTTACGAGAACGATATGTCCGAGGCTCTGAAAGTTATGGCAATGGAGGGCCACGGGCTTGCGTGGCTACCCGAGAGCGCGGTCGTTCGTGAGGTTTAGGGCAAGCGCCTTGCGCGCTGCGGTGATGCGCATTGGACAGGCACGATGGAGATTCGCCTGTATCGTGAGCGCGGCGCGCAGCGTGAGGTGGTGGATGCGGTATGGACTGCGGCGCTGGGAAAATGAGGCGATTTTCATTCGTGATCTGGATGCTCGCATCTAGGCTACCGTCATTGGCACTTTAAATCATGATGATTCAGCCAGAAATCGCAGTCGCGGCCATCCCTACCGACGAGCGCGTTTGGGTGCCGCAAGCGCCTGACGTGTGGTTTCGCCCGCTCATGATGAATACCGTGTCCGGCGGCTGGTGCAACTTGCTGCGCGTTCGTAAAAGCGGCGTACTGTCGCGGCATCGGCATCCGATGGCAGTGGTCGGCTACGTGATCAAGGGCAAGTGGTTTTATCGAGAGCATGATTGGGTCGCAACCGAAGGCAGTTTTGTCTACGAGCCACCGGGTGAAATTCATACGCTGGAAGTGCCTGCCGACTGCACCGAAATGATCACGTTTTTCAATATTCAGGGCGCGATGGTTTACCTGAATGAGGCGGGGGAACAGACCGGCTACGAGGACGTTTGGACCAAGATCGAGATGTGCGAAAAGCACTATGAATCGGTTGGTTTGGGGCGCGATTACGTGAAGCAATTCGTTCGCTGATGGGGGCGACGCTTGCGGCGATTGCTATTGGCGCGGTTCTTGGAGCCTGGTCGCGGTACGGCCTTGGGCTAGCGCTCAATGGGCGTAGCTGGTTGCCCTGGGGCACCTTTGTCGCGAACGCAATTGGCGGACTGCTGATTGGCCTCGCGATTGCGCACTTCACCGCACGCACTGACATGTCGCCGTTGTGGCGATTGTTTCTTGTGACGGGATTTCTCGGTGCGCTGACGACGTTTTCTGCATTCAGTGGCGAGGTAACGACGCTGTTGCTTGACGGGCAGCTCTTGCGCGGCATTGGTCTCGCTGCACTGCATCTGGTTGCGTCGCTCGGGTTGACTGCAATTGGAATCTCGCTCTATCGCTCAGTGGTTAGCGTGTGAAAATTCGCAACTTTCTACGATTTCTAAATGGCTAAACCATGACCCAACTTATCCGCTTTCATGAAAACGGTGGCCCCGACGTTCTGAAACTTGAATCCGTTGATCTGCCGCCACCCGGCCCCGGCGAAGCGCGCGTTCGCCATAGCGCAATCGGCGTCAATTTTATTGACACCTATCACCGCAGCGGGCTCTACAAAATGCCGCTGCCGTCACCTATCGGGAAAGAGGGCGCAGGTTTGATTGAAGCGGTCGGCGAGGGTGTGACGATGGTCAAACCGGGGGATCGCGTGGTGTATTGCGACGGTCCGCTTGGCAGCTATTCCAGCGAGCGCAATATGCCAGCGAATGTGCTGGTCAAGTTGCCGCAGTACATCAGCGAGCAGCATATTGCAGCTGGTTTTTTGCGCGCGATGACCGTTGAATATCTGCTAAACCGCACGTTCAAGTGCAAAGCGGGCGACACCATCCTCTTTCACGCTGCGGCGGGCGGCGTCGGCCTCATCGCCTGCCAGTGGGCAAAGGCGCTCGGCGTCACGATGATCGGTACGGTCGGCAGCGCCGAGAAAGGCAAGCTCGCGATGGAGCACGGCTGCGCTCATGTCATCAACTACAACGCCGAGAACTTCGTCGAGCGCGTGAAAGAAATCACCGGCGGCAAGAAGGTACCCGTGGTGTACGACAGCGTCGGCAAAGACACCTGGCCCGCTTCGCTCGATTGCCTGCAACCGCGTGGTTTGATGGTGAGCTTTGGCAATTCGTCGGGGCCAGTGACAGGCGTTGATCTCGGCATTCTGGGACCGAAGGGTTCGCTCTCTGTGACCCGACAAACCCTCATGACCTACACCGCTGATCGCTCGACGATGGAGCAGATGGCGAACAACGTGTTCACGCTCATGAAAGACGGCAAGCTTGATTTGGCGGCACGGCAGACGTATTCGTTAGCCGATGCAGCGCAGGCGCATCGCGACCTTGAGGCGCGGAAGACTGTGGGCGGGGTAATTCTCGTTCCGTAGATACGCCACCGGTAGCCCGGATGCTCACATCCGGGTTCTAGTTACAGATTTGCCAATTCGCTGATCACATCGCTAGCGACGGCGCGCCGAATCCCCCGCGCTGCTAGCGCATCCGCTGCCGCGCCATGCATGCAAACACCCAGCCGCGCAGCGGTAGCCGCGTCATAGCCCTGTGCCAACAAGGCCCCAATCATCCCCGCCAGAACGTCACCCGTTCCAGCCGTGGCGAGCAATGGATTGCCGGTGCAGTTGATCGTCGTTTCGGCGCCGTCGCACACAACCGTACCCGCGCCCTTGAGTACGGCAATACAGTGGTAACCCTTGGCTAGATCGCGCGCTGCCCGAAGGCGGTCTCGTTGCACGCCAACCGTGCTGCAACCCAATAGACGTGAGGCTTCAGCGGGGTGCGGTGTGATGATGGTCGGGGCAATACGCCGCTGCATTAATGTTGCAAGTTCTGCGGACTGGGCGATCAAATTAAGCGCGTCTGCATCGACGACCAACGGTACTTCGAGCTTCAACGCAACTTTCAGCGCTCGAACCGCCGCGCCGGAGACGCCGAGCCCACATCCCACGACCATCGCGCTGCACTCGCTGGCGAGCAAAACGGCCGCCGTGCCCATCATCACCTCGGGCATCCACGGATCAACTTGTGGCGCAGGATCGGCGAGCCAGCCCACCTTCACCTTGCCAGACCCGCAACGCATTGCAGCACGACTGGCGAGGAGGGCGGCACCCAACATGCCCGTCGCGCCACCAATAATCACGCAAGTGCCGTTGGTTCCCTTGTGAGCGTTAGCGCTGTGGTGGTGACGGATGGTGTCGATGTACGTGTGATCAATCGCGTGAACTGCCGAGTTGTCGCTTGATTCAACGCCCAAAGTGTCGCAATGCAGTTCGCCGACGTAATCCAGCGCAGGTCCTGTGAGCAGGCCAGGTTTGAGGACGAGAAAAGTGAGTGTGTAATCGGTGGCAACGACTGAATTGCCGACAAGCGCACCGGTGTTGGCGTCAATGCCGCTAGGAACATCTAGCGCCAGTACCTTTGCGCCTGCGGCACGCGCGCCCGCAATCGCGCTCACGGCATCGCTGTAACCCGCATCCAGTGGTCGTTTCAGCCCGATTCCAAACAGGCCATCGACGATCCAATCGGCTTCAATGCTCACAGGTGTTTCACGCCGCACAACGATTTGTCCCCTCCCCCTTGCTGGGGGAGGATTAGGGAGAGGGGGATCTTTGCTTGGGGAATCAAGGTGGATCCGAGCGCCACTGTCACACTCTCCGCTCAAGGGAGAGGAGGCCAGACATAGTTCTTGTACCCGGTTCCACGATTGCGTGGCGTCAGGTGCGTATTTCGTTATGTCGGCAAGCACATTCACAACAGGCACGTATCCCGCCTGCGCTAACTCTGCCGCACACGCCAGCGCATCTCCGCCATTGTTTCCTGGCCCCGCAAACAAAACGATCTTTGCATCCCGCTTGGTGCGGGCCATCAGAAACTCAGCCGCCGCTTTGCCAGCTCGCCGCATCAAGTCCACATCATGAAATCGCGCCTCAATGGCACGCAACTCAGCCGTCGAAA
>JBDSYI010000427.1:0-4811 GCA_039925745.1 Casimicrobium sp.
TCCGCGTCGCTCCACTACGCAAACGCGTGAGATCGTTTTCACGCCCCTGCCCCTACACTAGGCCCTACCTCGCAGAACGGATTTTCCCGACCTGTCAGAGGCAAAAAAACGGGGCCACATGTTCAAACGCTTTTCAACGATAGTCGTTCTCGCTCTGGCGATTTCTGGCTGTACGCATCTACCGGCGAACGTAGCCACTGGCGCAATCGCAGCGAACGCAGCAAACGCAGCGGACGTCGTGGATGGGATGACAGGCGTGGACGGCTTGCCCTGCGTCGGCACTATCGAGATTGCCGCGCCAGGCCTTATAGAAGCAGGCAATGCGCCGTTGCTATCGCAAGCGCAGCGTCCGAGCGGCGGCGGCTACCTTTGTTCGGCCAAGAGCTTTTTGATCACTCAGCCGCTGCGTGTTTATCGCTTGATCGACTCGACGCAACCTTACTCAAAACTCGGCACCTTCTGGTCGTTTGATCGGCCCACCGGCACGCGCGACGATTACCGCGCCAAATTCGCCATCTGCAAACAGTGGAACCAACTGGATCGCCTGCTCTCGTGCGACGTGCGCCCCGGCACGCAAATCGTCGTCGGCACCACGCAAAGCGCCGATTGCGGCCGGGGAATCACCTACGAAAAAACCGCAGCCAATCAGGTGTTTGTGCCCAACGACGGCCTCGCCGGCATCGTTCACACCGGCGCATGCACAGATCAAGGTGCGTGGCCGCCGGAGAGCAATTGAGACTTGGCGAGCTTTGCGGGGTCGCCAGTCAGACGCTCTTAGACTTCGCGCGGTACTACCGCCACCGCCTGTGCCGCGTCAGCGATCAACAGCGCAACAACGTTGATCAACGCCGTCACCTGCGAGTGTTCAACTTCCATAAAGCCTTCGTACTCCGCCAGATTTCGCGCGCGATGCGCCGCGTCTAGCAAACGCCAGCGCTCTGCGGGCCAATCAAGCGTGTGCGTCAGCGACTGAAACACGATGTAGCGATTCTCACTTCGGTATCCGTGATGGCGCAACACCGCGAGCCCTGCGGAATGCCCCGCTGCATACGCCGACAGATAGCGCCCTTCTACAGATACAGACGGCTGCTGCGCATCAACCAAATGCGTTTGCGCCATGCGCAGCAAGCGCCTGATATCAACTTCGTTACGCGGTTCAACGGCAAGATGCCGAATCTTTACGAGATTGTCGAGTGCCGCAATGCTCATCGCAGACTACCGGCCACCACTTCGTATGACTGCGCCAATACGCGATTCACAAACGAATCAGGCTGCGCGCGCCGCGCGGCAAATTCAGCAGTCGTGTAAATCGTGGGATTGATCACACGCGACAAACGATCCTGCACTGTCGTCAGTGACGCCATCGCCTCGGCAAACGATAGCGAATCGGACACGATCATCACATCCACGTCGCTATCAGCGTGCTCGCTACGTTTTGCGATGGAACCGTACACCGCAGCAAACTCGATCTGGTCGCCGAGCGGAAGTAGCGCGTCCGTGATCGCTGGCACCACACCCAACGTCTTTTGCACCAACGACGTCAAATCAGCAAACACCGGGCTCGACGGATTCGCCTGCACACGGCGCACGTTGCCAATGCGCTCGTCAGTCACCAAACCCGCGTCAAACAAACGCCCGATTTCGCGCTGCACCGAAGCGCTACCCAACCCGGTCAATCGCATCAACTCGTTCAAGTGAAATGCACGCGCAGGCATGCCAAAAATCCATTCGACGATTTTGGATTGGGCAGGAGCAAATAACGCGTTAGCTAACGACATATGCTAAATATTAGCATGATCATGCCAATATGTGAGATTCAATTGGATGGAACGAGCGATTGCGCGGTTAGCTGCCAACAATTCAACAGTTTTATAGAGCAATTGAATTTAGTGCTACGATTGTTAAAACGTTTTACGAAATAGAAAATATGACCTCTGTATCTTTATCCCCCAAATTTCAAGTCGTCATACCGAAAGACGTTCGGAAAGCACTCAATCTCGTTGCAGGCCAACGTCTTGAAGCACGCGTGGTTGGCGATCATGTTGAGCTGGTGCCGGAGCTTCCGATTTCCGCTATTCGCGGCATGTGTCGCGGCATCAATACCGACGTACCGGACGACATTGAGGACACGTCAGATGTGAAGACTGCCACGCACGCGGGCACTCGCAAGGCATGAACGTCGTCGATTCGTGCGGCTGGTTGGAGTACATCGCCGACGGACCGAACGCCGCGTTTTTTGAACCTGCCCTCGCCGACTTGCCGAAGCTGATCGTGCCGTCAATCACACTCTACGAGGTGTACAAGCGAGTGCTCGTGCAAAGCGGCGAGACGTTCGCGGATCGTGCCATCAACGCGATGAATCGCGGGCACGTAGTGCATCTCGACGCCGACAATCTGCGCCTCGCCGCCATCGCCTCCGTGCGCTACAAACTCGCAATGGCCGACGCGATCATCTGGCAAACCGCGCAACTGCATCAGGCGCAACTTTTTACGCAGGACGCGGGTTTGAAAGATGCGCCGGGGGTGCAGTATTGTGCGAAAGTAGTGGGCTGAGTTAACTCAACTCGGCCCCTTCAATTCATGCAATTAAGTGATGGCAGATCCTTACAAGCTCGACGACAAGTGTTTTGATCGTGAATTAGTCGAGGCAAACCACCCGACGCGCGCTGCGAACTACATGACCCATTTCTCAGCGACAACCAAGTCGACTAATTTGATGTGTTTAACACCGAGCGCATCACATACATTCGGAATTTTTACCGCTGTTTTCTTCCCGTAGTCCTCTTGCGTCACAAGGATGAGCCCGCGCGTTTTAGCTGTAGCGACAACAAATGGATCTGCTGCAGACCGATCTCTGTTTACGTCTACCAGCTTCTGTAAAACAGGGTCAGCCATGATCCCTGTTACCGCAGTTTGAATAGGCTGATCGTGCTGAATGATCAATTTTCCATGGTGCTGCTTCGCCCATTTAAGAAGATCATCGTCTTTCTTTTCCAATTCGGTCAACACGGCCTTAGGACAAATTACCTTTCCAGATTGGATAAGGGCATCCAGATTTTTCCAGAAGGACCGGAAATTTAACGGAGGATAGGCACGAAGTGAAGCGTGAATGAAAGCACTAGTGTCGAAGCAGTACTTCAAGCAGTGACCTCGCGGCGAACGATCTCGCGAAAATCGTTCACAGCGCGAGCACGTACTCCGAGAATTTCACTCACACCATTCAAAGATAATTGATCTTGCTCGTAAGCATTTAGAGCTAAACGCGACAACGTCCGGCTCAAATTTCTAGCTTGAATTACGGTGGGGCTAGGTGCGCCCGACGACTTTTTCTTTTTCTCTAAGAGGAAGGAGGCGTAGTCAGCGCGAAACTGCTGCAGCAACTCCGAATATCGGTTCGATCCAATTCGACCAAGGGTCAGCAGTCGGCGGGCGATTACATCTCTCGATACCGAGAAAGACTTGGCGGTCGCCGCAATCTCTTTAACGGCTTCCGCTTCCGGAACGCCGTCAACGACAGATCGAATCGCTGACTCAGGAACAAGTATTTCCGCTGCGATTGCATTGCAAAAGGCCTCAACTCTAATTTCGTGACTACTAAGTCCCGACTCGGCTTCCGTGCCATCGTCGATCGCCGACACGCCCAGCCCGATGTGCGCCAATTCGTGGAGTAAAGAAAATGTTCTGGCTGACGCCTCGTCCGCACCGTTGAGGATGATCACAGGCAATATGTCGTAGTGCATGGCCACGCCACGCACCTCAGAGACTGGGACACGGCTCATTTCAAAAACTAGTACGCCAGATCGCTCGACTGCTACCTTCCATGCTTTCAGCGCCTTTTCGCTGCTGCGCCACGAGCGCTGCAAGTCAAGCGAGACATTTAACAACCCCCTAAGCAACGTAGCGACGCGAACGACCGAATCATCCAACGAAAAGCGAACTGCAAACTCCGGTAAATCTTCCTCCAATTCGTTCGCTAGTTTTAACGTCTCGTCGCGACGTTGACGTGCACGCCGCAGTTCCAACGCGAGGCCAGACGAGATTGCGCGACCGGCGCCTCCAGGCAAGCGCCGAAAATCGGGAAGCGCAAGCGGAGATTCGGGTATCTCCGAAAGATAAAATGCAGCCAGCGGTCGCTTGTACACGCTTGCTAACTTTTCGAGCTGTGTCGTCGAGACGTATCCGCGACCAAACTCGGCAAGCTCGAGTGTGCCGGGTGCAATGCTCGACTTCTTTGCTGCTTCGGCTAGCGTCAGACTGGCGGTTTCGCGAGCCCAGACAAGAATTTGTGGTGAAACGAGCGCATCCATGTATTTGAATTTTGCCTGAGAAATGCCTGCTTGGTACGTTCCACGTGTTGAGCGAGTGCGAAGTCCTGCGAACCGCCAGACTGCGCTCGCGGGTACAAGACTGACGATAAGCTACATCAATGCGAATCACCCAATCCCAGCGGCTACCCACCGACGCGTTACTTGCCGAGTACGAAAACGAAGGCGCTTACACAGACTGCTTCACCACCGACATCCCCCGCACCGTCTCACACGCGGAGTTCGTGGAGGCTTTCTACACCGGCAGGTTGTTCAAACTTGAGCGATGGCTGCTCCACGTTTTTTTGTCGAAACCGTCCACCGATCTTCAGGCGCGGCAGCTTGCGTTGTGTGAGTTGAACGAGTTTGCTGCGTGGCGGGTGGAGGCGCGGGCTGAGGATCAGTTGCTTTTGCGTGCGATGGACGGGCGCACGCGGTCGTGGCTGATGGTGTCGGCGACGGAGGTGCCGGGTGGGACGCGTCTTTACTTTGGTTCGGCTGTGGTGC
>JBDSYI010000428.1:0-12649 GCA_039925745.1 Casimicrobium sp.
GCCGACCTGAACAAAGACATTCGCGATATCGGCACAGCCGGATCATGCAACGTGGACATCGCCTGCGTGAGCAACCCCAGTGCGGCCTTGCTGAACATTGCAAAAGCGACTGCGAAAATGATTTTCACCGATGGGTCTGGTACCTACGCTTGTACCGGCACACTGCTGAACTCAACATCGGGCGCTGACTATTTTTACTCTGCATCGCATTGCATCAGCAGCCAGTCTGCAGCTTCCACGCTCAATACGTATTGGTTTTTCGACGCCGTTGCCTGCAATAGCCTTGCCGTTCCCCCCTATCAGTTGGTCGGCGGTGGTGCAACACTTCTGGTAACTGATCCCACAATGGACGTAACTCTGCTGCAATTGCGTCAGAATCCGCCGCTCGGCGCGATCCGCGCGGCATGGAACGCGACTGTGATTCCGGCGGGAACCGTGACTGTTGGTATTCATCACCCACAAGGCGATCTCAAAAAGTTTTCTCAGGGCAGTATGCAAGGCTACGTGAAAGGCCCGCTTACTTATCGTGACGTGCCGCGTCCGCAGGCAGATAAAGACAGTTTTATTTCCGTTCGCTGGACGACCGGTACGACGGAGGGTGGATCCAGCGGCTCAGGGGTGTTCACGTACAACTCTGCAGGTGCCTACTATGAACTTCGCGGGGGGCTCGAGGGAGGCGCTGCGTCCTGTGACAATCCCAATGGCGCCGATCGCTTTTCGCGCATGGACCTGCTCTACACCCGGCTCGCGCCTTACCTGTTGCCGAGTTCAGTCATCCCTGCGACTACCGGCGCTCAGGCTGCTATGGTCGAATACTGGAATCCGCAGCTTGACTTCTATTTCATGACGTCTCGTGAAGACGAAAAATCGTTGCTCGACAACATCGTGGATGGCAGCGCGAACCATCTGTGGTATCGCTCGTCGTACTGGTTCAAAACCGATCCGTTCTCTTCGCCTTCCACGTCGTCGATTTCTCGCTACTTCGTGGCCGGCGCAGCCAAGGCGGGGAGCCGAGGATCGCATTTCTATACCGCATTAAATTCGGACCGTGCAGCGATCGCAGCGTCCGGTCTGGAACGATTCACTGTCAACTGCCAAGGGTTGCCGAACGGAACGTTCTGTAACGAAGGCACTGACTCGTACGTAGCGATTCCAATTGGCACAGGCGCTGGCGCGCAGTGTCGGGCGGGAGAAAGCCCCATTTACCGCGTTTTTCGTGGGGCACCGCGCTACATAGACGACGGCAACCATCGCTACGTGACTAACGCCAGTATGTACAGCTATATGGTCAATGAGCTTGGTTGGTTAGGTGAATCGATCAACTTCTGCGCCAAACCGTAGTTAACGTCAAATGCCAAGCCACGCGCGCAGCGCGTGGCTGGAAACCGAGATTGTTAAAAACGATAGCCTACGTTGACCTGATCACCGGTTGAAATATTTCCCGGAGTCAGCACGACTGCGTTCCAGCCAAACGTCACGCCGCCGAATTCCGGACTATTTCGAAAGCGCGCAAGCGTGTTTAACGGCTGATCGGAGGGCCGCAATCCGGTAGCCTGATCTGTGGTTGTCACTTCGCAGCGCACGCAGGGCTTTACCAATTTAAGCACTACCTCGCCAATAGTTAGGGTATCGACATGGTCTTCGTCCCAAGCGGGTAGGTTATCGACCACCAAGTTCGGGCGAAAACGATTCATTGGTACCGCACTGGCCGGGCCGCCATCGATGCGACGATTCAAGTCAGTGAGAGACGCTGCGTTCGTCATCAGCATCGGGTAGCCGTCAGCAAAATAAGTATGTGCGCCGGATTCTCCAGCATACAAAAGACTGCAATCTCGGCGCATGTCGCGATTGAACTGCACCAACCTGACGGCATGACTCAAACCGAGCTTGCTTCGCAACCATTTCGCGGCATCATCGCCCAAATCGAATGCAACGGTCTCGTGCTCCCAGACTTTCACTTTGATCAGCGTGTTGCGTGAAGGTGGTCCAGCGAGCAGAGCGTCTCCATCATCGGTGGACAGCGTTAAACCGCCATCGAGACTGGATTCGACTCTGAGGATCGCCATTGCAGGGCATTGCCGCTGCGTCATGAACGGCGCAGGCGATGGTCGCGCGTCAACGATCATCCATTCACGATCGTGGGTAAGCCCGGTCGTCAGGACCGAAGCCGTCGTATGAGCAATTGCGCGACAGCCTTTGACAGGGTAAGAAAAAAGCCCGGTAACGGTAACGCTATCCGGGCTTTCTGGGTTTTGCATGAACGAGATCTAGTTGGATTGAAGCCCTGAGGTGTACTCAGCCAACGCCTTCATCTCAGCTTCGGTCAAGCGGCCCGCAATGGTCATCATGATCTTGCCGTTTGCATTGTTATCTTCTTTCGTCGCGCCACCTCGCACGCCGCCTTTGAATGCGGTCAATTGCGCAAGCGTGTACTCGGCGTGCTGACCACCGATGCGGGGAAATTGTGCCGGGATGCCAGCGCCGCTAGGCGAATGACAGCCTGCGCAGGCTGGGATTCCGCGCGTCGCATCGCCTGCGCGATAGAGCCGTTCTGCGCTCTTCGCGAGCTTCTCGTCTTTGGTGCCGATTGTGCGGCCCTTTTGCGCTGAGAAATACGTACCGAGGGACTTCATGTCAGCGTCGCTCAGCGTAGTTGCGAAGCCCTTCATGATGGCGTTATCGCGCTGACCCGACTTGAAGTGGCGCAGTTGCTTCGCGATGTATTGCCAGCTCATTCCCGCCAGATTCGGTTGCGTCGGAATCGGGCTGACGCCATCGACGCCATGGCAGCCCGCACAGACACCAGCGAGTGCCTGACCTTTCGTGTATTCGGGGTCTTTGTCGGCTTGGGCAAATGCAGCCATCGATAGGATGGCGGCAAAAACTGTAACGGCGACGCTGATAGGGGAACGACGGCTGAAAGTCATGGCAAATTGCAGTTGAAGTTGGATTTCGCAGCGGTGGGCTCACGAATTCCGGGGAAGAGGGGTGCTACGACCTAAAATTATAACTTTCACGAACCGGCTACCTATGGATACTCCTGCCCACACTGCGCGCGCCGCCGCGACCGAGCGATTGGAACGTATCCCGGAATTTGCGGGCGTTACGTTTGACAAGTCGGTTGTCGACGTTGAAGGTCTGCCCTTTGTCACAGGGCCAGAAATCGCCTTTGCCGGCCGTTCTAACGCCGGAAAATCCAGCAGCATTAATAAATTTGCCGGGCAAACGCGGCTTGCCTATGCCAGCAAAATGCCCGGTCGTACTCGCGAATTGAACTTTTTCCCACTACGTAATGGCGGTCATCTCGTCGATTTGCCGGGGTATGGCTTTGCCCGCACACCGCGGGATAAGCAGCGCGTCTGGACGGGTGTCATCGAGCACTATTTCCGCGAACGCGAGGCGTTGCGCGGGATCGTTCTGGTGCTAGACGTTCGTCACGCACCAACACCGCTTGACCTGCAATTCGTGGAATGGCTGGACGGGCTCGGGCGCGGGCGTCCCCCAATGATGTGGTTGCTCAACAAAGCCGACAAACTCACACAGAGTGAACGCATGAAAATTCGCAATGCATTTCGCGAGGGCGAAGCGAAGCCGCTAATCGCCGAGCGAGACGAGATCATTCTGTTCTCTGCGCATACAGGGATGGGCATGAAGGAATGCGCGACAACGTTCAATTTTTGGTTGAACAAAGAGACTCTGCCTATACAAACATCAGAACTCTGACGACAAAAGAAAAAGCCCCTGAATGACCATCAAACAGGGGCTCAATGCCGTTCGGAATCCCGTAAGGCACCCGCTCAGGGAGGATAAGCGAGAGACTATGTGTCTAGGACAAATTATAGTCGACCAGTGAGGCATGTCAATACATGATCACTTCCACAAGGACAATCTTCGGCACGGTTTGTCTTAACTTTCCATTCTGCGGTACCCGACAGCCTCGGCGACGTGCGCCACGGAAATTTGCTCCGCTCCTGCAAGGTCAGCAATCGTGCGCGCGACCCGCAGAATTCGGTGTTGGGCGCGGGCGGATAGCCCCAGTCGCGTGGCTGCCTGTTGTAGCAAGGTTGAACCGTGCTCATCGAGTGCGCAGTGAACGTCTAATTCGGTCGACGACAGATCCGCATTAGCTTTTTTCTGGCGTTGATGCTGGCGATCGGCCGCCGAAATCACGCGGACACGAACTGTGGCGGAGGATTCCCCATCAGCTGCCGCGCGTAGAGATTCCGTGGCAACGGTGGGTACTGTAATTTGCAGGTCAATACGGTCAAGCAATGGTCCAGAAATTTTGCTTCGATAGCGTGCGATCTGATCAGGTGTGCAACGACAGGGGCGTGCGGCGATGTTGCTGCCAAAGTAGCCATCCGGACACGGGTTCATCGCGGCCACCAACATGAAATTACTCGGGTAAGTCACCTGACGGGCAGCACGTGAAATGTGGATCACGCGACTCTCCATGGGTTCTCTCAAAACTTCTAAAACTCGTCGGTCGAATTCCGGTAATTCGTCAAGAAACAGAACGCCGTGGTGCGCGAGCGAAATTTCGCCTGGTCGAGGGTCACTGCCGCCACCGACGAGAGCGACTGCACTGGCCGTATGGTGCGGCGAGCGCACCTGGCGCTGACCAAACGACGACGCCTTGAACTTGCCAACCAGCGATAAAATGGCCGCACTTTCGGTCGCTTCATCCTCACTCATGGGTGGCAAGATGCCCGGCAACCGCTGGGCCAGCATGCTTTTGCCAGTTCCCGGCGGCCCCATCATTAATAAACTGTGTCGTCCTGCCGCCGCAATTTCCAGCGCCCGCTTGGCTTGACTCTGTCCCTTCACATCAAGCAGATCGGGATAAATCATGGCCTCAGCGTCGGTGTCAATGTCGATCACCGGTGTCGGCAGTTCGTGGCGACCTGTCATGTAGGCGGCAACTTCAAGCAGTGTTTTAGCGGCGAGGACGGTCGCACTTTTTGCGCGAGAAGCCTCCTGTGCAGACGCTTCTGTCAGCACGAGCGTGTTGCCCGTTCGCGCCGCTGCTAATGCCATGGCGAGCGCACCGCGTACCGGGCGCAGATCGCCATTGAGTCCCAATTCGCCGGCAAATTCCAGCCCCTTCAGGCGCGTAGCTGGGAGCTGGCCACTGGCCACCAGAATGCCGATTGCGATGGGCAAGTCGAAGCGCCCAGATTCTTTGGGGAATTCGGCCGGGGCCAAATTGACCGTGAGCTTGCGCACCGGAAATTCGAATCCCGCCGTCTGAATCGCTGCGCGCACACGATCCCTGCTTTCGCGAACCTCCGTATCGGCAAGCCCCACGAGGTTGAACGCGGGCAGGCCATTGGCAAGGTGAACCTCTACCGTGACGAGTTCGGCGTGCAATCCAGCTAGAGCGCGGCTGTAAGTGATGGCGAGAGACAAAGATGAGGGTTACGATGGAGAAAACTGTTTTAATATACAGTAATTTATGGCCGTATCATCAAAGCACGTGCAGTCACCAGGGTCGCGCCGGTCAACGACGACTCATCGTAAGACGTTAATCACGCTCTATCCATGGCTTTTGGTCGGCGCAGCCAGGAGCACAACCGCGATGAAGATGATGAATATTTTCAATTTCACTTGGCAACGTTTGAGCGCTGCTTTTTTTGCTGCGCTGGTCATGCTGACTGCTGCATCCGCTGATGCGCCCGGTCGCGTCGCCCGCCTGGCCGAATTTGTGGGCGACGTTCAGCTCGCCAATGAGCGCGAAGACTGGCGACCGATTTCGCGCAATTACGCGATCACAGCGGCCGACAACCTCTATGTGAGTGAAGGTGGCCGCGCTGAGCTCGACATCGGATCGGTTCAGATGTGGCTTGCGGGCGGAACCAATGTTTACTTTGAGCGTTTTGACGATCAGAGCGTCGTTGCGCGGATTTCGCAAGGGGCCATGGCAGTGCGCATCCGCGCCTGGGAACAGCAAGATTCGATGCGTATTCTCACGCCGTCCGGTGAGATTTCGTTTCTACAGCCGGGCTTTTACGTCGTCTCGGCCGCTTCGAGCGATGCGCCAGCGGCAGTTACCGTGCGCTCAGGGCAAGCAGAAGTATTTGTCAATGGCACATCGGTAATTGTCAATCGCGGCAACAATATGGTGCTCGACGCCAACGGTGCACGTTTCGACCGATACGCGGCTGGCTCTGGAAGTGGTGGCTTTGAGTCATGGGCAAGCGCGCGTGACCGTCGGTATGACCGCTATGCCAACCTCAACGGAGGTGGCGTTGATCCATGGATGGTCGGCGCAACGGAGCTCGATCAGTATGGCAATTGGGATGACGACTACGAATACGGTCGCATCTGGTATCCGACCACCGTTGCTGCGAGCTGGGCACCCTACCGCTACGGCCGATGGAGCTGGGTACAGCCGTGGGGCTGGACGTGGGTGGACGACGCGCCGTGGGGCTTCGCGCCATCACATTACGGGCGTTGGGTTCGCGTCAGCAATCGCTGGGCATGGAGCCCCGGCAGCTATATTGGCCGACCGATTTACGCACCTGCGCTGGTCACATTTTTTGGCGGGGACGGCTGGAGTGTGAGTGGCAGCGTCGGCCCAACTTATTCGTGGGTGCCGCTCGGCTGGAACGAGCCGTTTGTGCCGTGGTACAGCTATTCGCCGACCTACTGGCGTCAGGTCAATCGTCCATATGTGAGAAATATTGCTGAGGAACCGTGGCGTCCGCGTCACTATAGGAACGCGGCCATTCCCGGCGCGATCACGGCTGTCGCGGGCACCGCCTTTGTGGCAGGACGGCCTGTGGCCCAGAATCTGGTGCGCAACATTGCTGAGCGCGATCTTCGCGGCGCGCCGCCTGCACGCATGGGGGAAGTGTTGCCGCAGTTTCGGGCGCAATCAGGACGATCGATGGGACCGGCTGTAGTTTCAACTGATGCGACCACGCGTCCGCAGTGGCGTCGTGCTGATCCGAATCCGGTGGTGTCGATGCCGCAAATCATTCGCGAGCGAGCGCCCGCTGCCGCTGGCACTCCCGCGCCGGTCAACTTATTCACCCCCAATGCGAATGTTGCGCAGCCGCGCGTGTGGCAAGACCCGAATCCGGTTGCGCCGCGTCAGCAAATTCAACCGCAACGCCCAGCGCCTTTTGTGACGCAAAATCCCGGTCTCGGCGATCCTGCCGTACCCATGCCAAAAGATCGTCGCGAGCGACCCGTGAAACGTATTGAGCCACAACGGGGTCAAGCGCCAGCAGAGTATCGAGCACCACCACCGCAGGTCGTTCAGCCGCAGCAAACTATGCCACCTGCGAGACCTGCGCAAGTTGAGCGCCGAACGCCCGTCGCGGCTCCGGCACCGGTTAATCAACGCCCGCCACAACCCGTGGTCGAGCAGCGCTCGATTGCTCCAGCAGCGGTGGAGCCGACCGTACCAGCCACAGAGCAACGGCGGATTCAGGAAGTCCGACCGGCAGTTGAACCGGCGCAACGGGAAAAGGGGCGTGCCCCCGTGCAGCCGCAACCGCAACCCCAGTAATACGCAGCGCTATTTCAGCCGAACCGTTAGCAAGGGATCGAGTTGTCCCATGCAAGACAGTCGGTCTGTGGAAGTTTTTATGAGTCCCGGCGCAAACGTCGCATTTGGGTCGTAGACCGCTTTCGCTGCTAGTCGTTTGTCTTCGCCCGTGTTCAGCGCCCAGATTGCTTGCAGCCTCTCTTCGTTGAACAATAGGCCAGTTTCGACCAGGCGAATTTTTTCGTAAAGTGTTCTCAGTGACGGATCGCTCAAGCGATCCGTTCCGTTGACCACGGTGTCGAGATATCCGTCAGGAAAGGCACGTTCAAAGTGACCTGGATATGAGGGTTTTTTTGACGGTAGCCGCGACAAAAATCCATCTCCAATCGCCAGCGGATCCACAATATGCACACCCGGTCCAGCGTTAAATCCGTACAGACCCACCGCGCACTTCGCCACCACCTTGTGTTTCTCTGCACGCGCCCTGAGCCCCTGCTCACCCCACGGCATGTTGCTGAAATCAGCGCGTCTAGTGTCTGCCGGCCAACCTGTGAACGGGTACATCCACGCATGCTGGCTCATCATGCGTAGCTCAGCGTGCGGATGCACATCCTTCACAATCCAGCCACGATGCAATCCGAGCGCTAGCGTCACAGCAATCCACGCCGGCGCATTCCACCACCAGCGCAGGCGGATGTTCAATGCCAGCATCGCAACAGCCAATACAAAGGGCGCCGAGAACAATCGTCCGCCCATGTAATCGCCTCCCGCGCTGCCGATATAGAGCACATAAAGTAGGAGTCCAAACGCAAGTGGACGCATGCGCCACGAGCCTTGCAGCAGTCCGCGAATTGTGGCGGCGGAGATCACCACTGCAGTCACTGCGTCATACTTGATCAAGTCACGAAAGTACGGCTCGGCGGCGTTGAATGACTCGACAATTGACATACCGTTGTTGAGCTTTGCGTACGCACTGTTTGGCCACAGGCTGCCGTAGTACACGAGCGAAAATGCGCTCCAGAGAACGAGCGGCAGTGCCGCCGCGAGGAACGTTAGCCAGCGATGCCGCCCCTTCGTGCGAATCAGCAAGCTGATCACTACCGGCGCGACCAGGACGGCAAAATCGTGCCGCGTGACCACAAGGAGGCCCGCACACAATGCCACAACCCAAATTCGTCGTCCCAGCTCGACTGGAAGGCGAAGCCATGTCACAACCAGCGTCGCGACTAACGCATGCGCCAATGCATTCTCAAGTGACGCGCTCGAATACTCAACGAATGCCTCGGAGAACAGCAATGCCAACACTGCCCAGAGCGCCGTCCATCGTCCGACTGAATTTCGTGCAATTAACGCAACGCAAATCACCGTGAGCGCGAGCGATAGCGCCAGCGCAGTATCAAAAATATTCCCGCTAAGCGCGCTGAACGACAGCAGCAAAAGCGCCCACAGCGGATGGGTAAATACCTGCACCCGTTCGCCCACATTCCACACCAGACCGTAGCCGTTGAGTGCGTTGTCGATCACCCGGAAGGTGATGAATGCGTCCTCCGTCACCGCCGCTGTGCGTACATACGCCCATGCTGCGAACGCGCAGAACAGCAACACCCAAAACATACCCACAGTGGTGCGCGCATGTTCGTTCGGATCGGCGTGAAAAAGGGCTCGCATTGGTGACCGAGGTTGGCGGAAGCTAGTTATTATCAACGCCCATGTTCTCCGCGCTCACAAAGCTCCCGCGCACGGTCTGGTTCCTCGGCGCTATCAGCTTCCTAAATGATTCTGCGTCGGACGCGGTGTATCCGTTGTTGCCATTGTTCTTTGCCGCCACCTTTGCTGTGGGCGCGCAGGCGTTGGGCGTGATCGAAGGCGCTGCGAACGCGACTGCTGCGCTCATGAAGCTCGTGTCTGGCTATTTCTACGATCGAACGCAACGGGCAAAAGGCTGGCTTATTTGGGGCTACGCGTTGCCCGCGTTGGCGCGCCCGCTGATCGCCTTCGCCGGTTCGATGCCCATCGTACTCATGTTGCGCATGGCGGATCGCATTGGCAAAGGTCTTCGCAGTAGCCCGCGTGACGCTTTGCTCGCGGCGAGCGTCGACGCCAATCGGCGCGGTCTGGCTTTTGGTTTGCATCGCAGCATGGATCATGCGGGCGCGGTAGCCGGACCGCTGGTAGCGGCAGCGCTCCTCGCCGCGGGTTGGAGCGTGCGCGAAGTGCTACTTTGGACACTCGTGCCCGGTGTGCTCTGCGTGTTGCTGGCGCTGCTGTTACGCGAGCCTGCGAGCCTCGAAATACCTGCAGCAAAAATCGACTGGCAATGGAAAAGCTTGCCTGCGCCGCTCAAGCGCTATCTCATTGCGTTGGCTGTGTTTACGCTGTCGCAGGCGAGCAATATGTTCCTGCTGCTACGGGCGAAGGAAACCGGTTTCACTGATGCCCAAATTCCTCTGCTGTGGGCAGGATTTTCAGCGCTGGCAATGCTGCTCTCTACACCGCTATCTGCGTTTTCTGACCGCGTTGACCGCCGCAAATTACTGTGCGCTGCGTGGGTTGTTTATGCGACGCTTTTCGCCGCTTTCGGTCTATTGCCGCAAAACCTTGCGACCACTATCGCACTCTTCGTAGGCTACGGGATTTTCATCGCCGCGACCGACGGTGCCGAAAAAGCATTGGTTGCAGAACTCGCACCTAAATCGCAGCTCGGCACTGCGTTCGGCTGGTTTCACCTCGTCAGTGGGCTCATGCTGCTGCCAGCGTCGGCGCTATTTGGCTGGCTGTGGACACGCGTGAATCCGGCGGCAGCGTTCACAATGAGCGCCTTGATTTCACTCACTGCGGCGGGAATATTGTGGCGGATGGGCGCTGGCAACGACCATCCGCAAGGCACGTAGTGCGGTTAAAGTCCAGCTGCCGCGCGCAGCGTTGCCGCTTTATCGGTCATTTCCCACGTAAATTCCGGCTCATCGCGACCAAAGTGGCCGTACGCCGCCGTCTTTTGATAGATCGGGCGCAGCAGGTTCAACATGTTGATGATGCCCTTCGGACGCAGATCGAAATGCTCGTTGATGAGGTGAGCAATCTTGTCGTCGCTGATCACGCCGGTGCCTTCGGTATAGACGGTGACATTCATCGGTTTCGCCACACCAATCGCGTACGCAACCTGAATCTGGCACTGCTTGGCGATACCGGCCGCGACGATGTTTTTCGCTACGTAGCGCGCTGCATAGGCTGCCGAGCGGTCCACCTTGGATGGGTCCTTCCCGGAGAACGCGCCGCCGCCGTGCGGGCATGCGCCGCCGTACGTGTCAACGATGATTTTGCGGCCTGTCAATCCGCAATCGCCTTGCGGGCCACCCACTACAAAACGACCGGTCGGGTTGATCAGATATTTGGTGCCGACCAGCATTTCGCTCGGCAGCACCGGTTTGATGATTTCCTCGATGATGGCGTCGATAAATGACTGCTTCATCTTGGTCGGCGTTTCGCTCTGGTCGGGGCTGTGCTGCGTCGATAGCACCACCGTGTCAATGGACACAGGTTTGCCGTCAACGTAGCGCATGGTGACCTGCGATTTCGCATCCGGGCGCAGGAAAGGCAGGCGACCGTCTTTGCGCAGCATCGCCTGACGCTCGACCAAACGATGGGCGTAATAGATCGGTGCTGGCATCAGCGTCGGCGTTTCGTCGCAGGCGTAGCCGAACATGAGGCCCTGATCGCCCGCGCCGGTATTCATGTGGTCGTCGGAAGCATGGTCAACGCCTTGTGCAATGTCGTTGCTTTGCTTGTCGTAGCAAACCATGACGGCGCAACCCTTGTAGTCGATGCCGTATTCGGTATTGTCGTAGCCAATGCGCTGGATCGTGTCGCGCGCGACCTGAATGTAGTCAACGTGGGCGTTGGTGGTGATCTCGCCAGCGAGCACGACGAGGCCGGTGTTAGTCAGCGTTTCAGCGGCAACGCGAGACTTCGGATCCTGCTTGAAAATGGCGTCGAGAATGGCGTCCGAGATTTGATCGGCGACCTTGTCGGGGTGGCCCTCGGAGACGGATTCGGAGGTAAAGAGAAAGTCGCTCATGTGTAAATCCTTATGTGCGTAGAGGTAAGAATGGACTCTAGCGAGCCGATTCAAAATCAACGGATTTATGAGCGGCGACGCTTTAGCGGTAGAACGCCCAACTCCTCTGTTTTTAGAAAGTTGTCAGTGCCCGCCCCGCAAGTAGTCGTATAACTCAGCGAGCACCACTTAAAATTGTAGTGCAAACTCAATCTAATAGTCGTTTCCCAGCCGTTCTTGCCGTCCCTAATTGCCTCCGTCGCCTTAGCACTCGCCAACTGGCTGAGTAGGCGCTCGCTCGCTTCACAAGCCTCTTTAGGCGGTGCACTGGGACGTTTGATGTTGCTGTCTGGGGGCATGAGAAATCGCCTGCGCGAAAATCTGGCGCAGGCGGGTTACACCGCTCAAGTCTCGCTTCGACAAGCTGCAACCGGGATCGGGCGCATGGCGATTGAAACTGCGGGGCTTTGGCGGACGCCGGACGCCACTGTTCTGGAACGCCTGAAAATCGTTGACGGCTGGGATGCTGTGCTTGCCGCGAAGAATCAAGGGCGCGGGATCATTTTTGTAACGCCGCACCTGGGCACGTTCGAGATGACGTCGCTTTTCATTGGTTCGCAAATGCCACTCACCGTAATGTTCCGCGCCCCTCGTGTGACCTGGGCTGAGCCGATGATGCGTGCCGGTCGCGACCGCATGCAAATCCGTTCCGAGCCCGCCGAAATAAGCGGTATTCGCGCCATGTTGAAAGCGCTTCGCCGAGGCGAGGCAATCGGCCTGTTGCCTGATCAAGTGCCGGATCCAGGCAGAGGCGGTGAGGGGGCGTGGGCAGCTTTTTTTGGGCGACCCGCGTACACCATCACGCTGGTGCAAAAACTCGCCAAAACCACCAAAGCGCTGGTCGTAATGGCGGCGTGCGTGCGGTTGCCAAATGCGCAGGGCTACCGTTTGACGTTTACACCGCTCGCACCGTTCTCCGAAAATTCTGAATCTGCGGCCCGCGAGTTGAACGCGGCCGTTGAGGCGGCCATTGCGCTCGCGCCGGATCAGTATCTTTGGAGCTACAACCGCTACAAAGTACCGCGTGGAGCGACGCCTCC
>JBDSYI010000429.1:0-2112 GCA_039925745.1 Casimicrobium sp.
GCAGATCGTAGCCCGGTGAATCGAGTGCGTCGGAACCAATCTCAACGATGTCACCCGTCATCAATACCACGCGCAGTTTGCGAATGTTGTGAACGGTGAGACCGTATTTAAGGCAATGCACGCCGCCAGAATTTTCAGCGACGTTGCCGCCGATCGTACAGGCGATTTGCGACGACGGATCAGGCGCATAGTAGAGGCCGTATTGCGAAACCGCTTCACTGATGGCGAGATTTCTAAATCCGGGCTGAACAACAGCCGTGCAGGCAAGCGGGTCAATCGAAATGAGATTCATCATCTTCGCTGTTGACAGCAAAAGCGCGTCGGGGCTGGGCATCGCGCCGCCCGAGAGACCGGTGCCTGCGCCGCGAGCAACGACGGGAATGCGGTGCATGTGGCACAGCTTCATCACGGCAGCCAGTTGCGCCTCATCCTCCGGCAACGCCACACATTTCGGCAGCGCGCGATACATCGACAGGCCGTCGCATTCGTAGGGACGCATATCCTCTTCGGCGATCTTCAGATTTTCAGTCGGCAGAAGCGCAGCGAGGGATTCAAAGAAGGTGGCGGATTGCATGGTTAGTCTTTCTTGGGTGTCGTGGCAGCACGTTCGTCGATTCGTCGAGCGACGCGATCAATCGCGCGCTGCACATGCGCATGGGAAATTCGTTTTGCTTTGCTTGCATCGCCATCATCGATGGCCTTGAGTATCGCGCGATGATCGTCCTGACCCACCTCGGTAATGCCGACGCCGTAACCCGTTTTATCCCAGGTGGCCTTGCGCGAGGCTGAGAATTGTGCGCCAACAAATTCAACGAATTTTGTGAGCTGTGAGTTGTGAGTCGCAGCAGCGATAGCGTTATGAAATGCGTCGTCCACATCGGAACCATCGCTCTTTTTTTCTAAAGCACCGTCCATCGCATTGACGGCTGCACGGATCGCTGAGAGGTCGGCATCGGTGCGTCGCTTTGCTGCCAATTCAGCAGCGCCGGACTCAACAATCTGGCGTAGCTCCAGCATTTCTCGCTCGGCGATATCGAGCACATCAGTCGCGTCAGCACCGCCTGCTTTTGCGAAGCGAAACGCCGCAATCTTGCTTCGATCCGAAACGATTGCGCCCGAACCTTGACGCGTCTCAATGCGTCCATCAGCCTTGAGTCGAGCCAGCGCTTCGCGCACCACCGGGCGCGACACGCCCAGCGATTCAGCCAGCGCCATCTCGGGTGGCAATTTGCTGCCTACCGCCCACAGCCCCATTTCCAGTTGCATCAGCAATTGGCGATAGGTTTCATCAGCGAGCGACTGTGGCCGCGCCACCGTATTTAGCGGCGCGCGGATAGACCCACTTAACCCTTCGGCAGCGTGAATCAGACCTCGCTCAAAAACTAAGTTGTCAGACAGCATGACAACATTGTAGGCTTCGTTGCATTCCATTGCAAGCCACAAAGAGTATTTGCGATGGACATAAGTTACTGTATAAATTAACAGTAATGAATGCGCTGTTTTATAACCAGTTAGCCGCCAACCACGCCGTCGTGCGTGATCACGTTCGGTTGGGCGCGGAAGACATGCAAGACACGCAGCATAAGACTGTCACTCCCGGCGTTTCGACAAGCTTCGCCGTGCTGGACGCGTTTCTGCCGTGGCACGGTTGGCCGACAGGCGCGATGACAGAGATCATGACCGATACCGTCGGCTGTGGCGAACTTTCTTTGTTGCTGCCCGCGATGGCACGTTTGAGTCAGGAAAAACGTCCAATTCTGTGCATTGGTGCGCCGCACGCGCTGTTCGCTCCGGCGCTGACCCAGGCTGGCATCGACCCGGCGCGAATCACACAAATAAACCCCTCCTCCCCCAAGTCATCAAAGGAAAACCTATGGTCAGCCGAAAAAGCGCTCAAATCGGGTCTGCCGGGCATGGTGGTGCTGTGGAGTCCGCCACATATGAGTTGCGCCCCCGAAACCCTGCGTCGCCTGCATTTGTCGACCCTCGGGCGCGAGACGATGCTGATCCACTTTCGCGGCAAATCCTCTATGTCGCAGCCCTCGCCGGCCTGGTTGCGCTTTGGCTTTGCGGCGGATGACAGCCATATCCGCCTTCAGGTACTCAAGTGCC
>JBDSYI010000430.1:0-6372 GCA_039925745.1 Casimicrobium sp.
GCGGGCATGGGCGTACTCATCGCGCACGCGGTGCGATTGCGCGACAACGGCGTACCTGCAGGTGACATCGCAACAACGCTGGAGAGCTTTCGCAAACAAGTTCGCACGCTCATCGTGCCTGACGACATTGGCTTTTTGTATCGGGCGCTAAATCACAATAGCGCGAGGGGCGAGGGATTGTCGCGCTGGAAATACTGGTGGGCAAAACTTCTCGACCTGCGGCCCGTATTGATTGCTGAGCGTGGCAGCGGAGGCATGCTGACTCGGGTCAAGGGTTTTGACGCCGCTTGTGAGCGCGCGTTGTCGATTGCCACGCACCATGTTGCGCTTGGACTATCAACGCCAACCGTGTGCGTGAGCGTTGCTGGAGACGGCGAATCGCTTCGGGCGCTACCCGGATTCGGGCTACTCAGCGCAGAATGCAAACTGCACAGCACCGAACTTATCATGACACCGATGAGCCTGATGGGTTGCGTCAAACTCGGCCCGGGCGCGATCTCGGTGGCATTCGCCAGCGAACGGTTTCACGGCTAAACTTTCGCCCCTTTTTCGATCAGCTTGTTTCGTGAAACAACGGCAGCGCCGGGGCTGAGCGCTGAAAAACGCATTTATCGACAATCATAAAAAAGGGGCCCTAGCCCCTATGAAATCGTAACTTCAGCGAAAAGCTGTAGACAACTATCGCGTCGCGCCACCGGGCGGGCGGCTGCCAGCGGCTGTCGAATCGAGCGAACCAGGCGCAACGGTAATCACATCCAAACGACATCGACGCGACGGTAAATTACTGCCGGTGACGATGCATTTTTCGTCACTAATCGCTGAATTTTCAGCATTAACCTGCGTCTCTGCGCAGCCGAATAACACGAATGCACCCAAAGCCGCAGCCAGCAATGTGGCCAACGATTTTTCCGACAAATACTTCACAACGATTTCCCTGCAACGATGACTAAAAATTTGAGTGTAGTGTGAGCCACCGTTCGCCAGGAATGCCGGCAAACTCAGACGCCCGATCCGCGCCGTTATTGCTGGCCAGCGCCGCGCAAGGTCGGTAAAACACCTTCAACAGCGGAGGCCGGCAACACCTTGACATCGTTCAGGCAATCGCGCTTGGGCAAATTGCTGCCCGTCACCAGGCATCGCGCTTCCTTCGTTGCGACCGCATCGTTGCCCGCGCTCGCTTCTTTTTGCGGCTCGCTGGCGCATCCCGCTAATCCCACCAGCAACACCGCACCAGCCAACGCAAAAATTGATTTCATCATCATCACGTATCTCTCAGCAAATTACAAATAGATTCTCAAGTTTAAAGTCTATTGCAAGCACTCGATCGCCGTACATTTAACGGCTCAATTTTCTTTCCCACTTGCGCCAAACACAAATAACTGTACATAATTGCAGTATGCAACACTCGCCTCCGATTAGCGCAAAAGGTCGCGGCGCAACGCTTAATATGGCGGGGCGATTTGAGTCGCGGGACGTCGACTGGTTTGACGACGGCTGGGGCGAAAACGAGGCAATTGAACGCGCGTCCAGCCGCCCCAAGACGGTCATTCATATCGAGCAGGCGCGCTCCATCATTTCGCACAACGAATCTCCCGATATTCGTTTCACACAATCGATCAATCCGTATCGCGGTTGTGAACATGGCTGCATTTATTGCTACGCCCGGCCCACGCATTCGTACCTGAATTTGTCGCCTGGCATGGACTTTGAGACGCAACTGTTCGCCAAGCGCAACGCCGCCGAATTACTGCGAAAGGAACTCGGCAAACGCGGCTACGTTGTCTCCCCGATCAACTTGGGCGCTAACACCGATCCCTATCAACCGATTGAAAAAACCGAGCGCATCACACGCGGCCTTATCGAAGTGCTCGCCGAATACAGTCACCCGCTGACCATCGTCACCAAAAACGCGCTGATCTGTCGCGACATTGATCTGCTTGCGCCACTCGCCGCAAAGAATCTGGTCAACGTATTCATCTCCATCTCGCAGCTCGACAACGAACTCACGCGCATTCTGGAGCCGCGTGCCTCAACGCCCGCCACCCGCTTGCGCGCCGTGCGCGAACTGACAGACGCAGGCATCGCAACCACCGTACTCGTCGCGCCCATCATCCCGTTCATCAACGACGAATTCATCGAGCGCGTGCTCGAGGCCTCAGCGGAGGCAGGCGCGCTGTGTGGCAGCTACACGGTCGTTCGCCTGCCGTACGAGCTAAAGGATTTGTTCAAAGACTGGCTCGCAACGCATTTCCCCGACCGCGCCGAGCACGTCATGAACCGCATTCGCGACATGAAAGGCGGCAAAGAAAACGTCAGTGAATTTGGCGAGCGCATGCGCGGCACAGGCATTTTTGCCGACCTCATCCGGCAGCGATTCCGCAAAACCTGCGCGCGCTTAAATTTATCGGCCGCTCATTTACCCGCGCTCGACCTCACAAAGTTCAAACCGCCACGCGCGGAGTCCGTGCAGGCCGAACTGTTTTAGCGACGGTTCACGGCACGATCGCCAAGAATAGAAATGCAGCAAATAGCACCAGATGAACCGTGCCTTGCAACACCGTTGCGCGACCACTGGCTAGCGTCAACACGCTAACGATAAGGGTCAACGCCAGCAAGACCATTTCTGTTCCGGGCAAGCCAAGCACCAGCGGAAATCCAAGCACCACCGAGAGCACCGCTACCACCGGAATGGTCAAACCAATCGTCGCCAGCGCCGAGCCCAGCGCCAGGTTCAGGCTGGTCTGAATGCGGTTGGCTCGTGCTGCGCGCGCTGCCGCTACCGTCTCCGGTGACAACACCAGCATGGCAATAATCACACCGACCACGGCTGCGGGTGCACCCATCGTGCTGACGCCCGATTGAATCACCGGTGCCATCATTTTCGCGAGCCCGACCACGGCCACCAGACACACCAGCAGCAGACCCAGGCTCAGCCACGTCTCGCGCAGCGAGGGTGGCGCTGCGTGCTCATCCACTGCGCCATTGCCCGTCTCTAACGGCAAAAAATAATCGCGGTGACGCACTGTTTGAAAGAACACGAACGCCGCATACAACACCAGCGACATCACGCCCACAAATGCCAGTTGCGACACTGAATACGTCGGTCCGGCGGTGGTTGTGGTAAAGCTCGGCAGCACCAAAACCACCACCGCAAGCGAAATCAACACGGATAACGACGGACTCGTGCTGTCGACGCGAAATTCAACCTCGTGATGGCGCAAACTTCCAAGCAGCAAACACAGCCCCACCACGCCGTTGCACACAATCATGATCGCCGCGTACACCGTATCGCGTGCAATCGCGCTTGCGCCCTCGCCCCCCGACAAAATCATCGACACCACCAGCGCCGCCTCAATCACCGTCACCGCCAACGCCAGAATCAGCGTACCAAACGGCTCACCCACCCGATGTGCCACGACCTCAGCATGGTGCACAGCAGTCAGCACCGCTGCGATCAAGGCGACGGCCACAACGATCAACGCGAACGACCCGAGCGAACGTCCCCATGCAAACGCCAGCAAAGTCGCGGCAACCACCGGAATCCAGGTCGACCAGTGCAACATAAATCGGGGTCGGACGTTACTCATGGTGTGACTTAATTTATGGTGATAAGCAGCCCATGTTATCGGCCTCATCAACACCGAGCGCAGCTCGCCAAACTGCAAGCTTTGCATCGAAACGCAGCGACGCATGCGCCGGGCTGGTGGACGGCAAGCGCTGAAACCGCAGGAAACGAGCGCCAGTTAGCTCAAAGCAATGTCGCTTGAAGCACGCTTCCGCCGCGCCGCCATTGAAAAACACCTGCGTCACGGCGCAATGCTCGCGATAGAACGGCGCAAAGTCGTTCGCTACCTCGCTGGCACGAACAATCGCTGAATCCAGGCTGCCGGGCCGCTGACAATATTGCAGCACGTCCCAAACGGCGATGCCTGCGCGCTGCAAAGCCTGCGTCCGTGTCGCATAAGGCGCATCCGGCACAAAGCCCAGCAATTCGCCCATGATTCGCCAGAACGCATTTTGCGGATGGGCGTAATACTGCCCCGCCGCAAGCGAGGCCGCGCCGGGCATGCTGCCCAGAATTAGCCGTGTCGCCCCAACGTTAGCAATCGGCGGAAAGCTTTGAATCACAGGGTTCATCACTATTAGCTTATTCCGTTGCGTATTGGTAGGCCCAAGTTTGCCACGCCCACAATACTTTCCATGTACCAGTACACCGCATTTGACCAAAGCATCGTTGACCACCGCGTTGCGCAATTCCGTGACCAGACCGAACGCCATCTGGCGGGCGAATTATCAGGCGACGATTTCAAAATGTTGCGCCTGCAAAACGGGCTCTATATCCAGAAGCATGCACCGATGTTGCGCGTCGCGAGTCCGTACGGACTCGTCAACACGACGCAAGTGCGCATGTTCGCGCACATCGCGCGCAAGTACGATCGCGACTATGCGCATTTTTCAACGCGGCAAAACATCCAGTTCAACTGGCCCGAGTTGTCGCGCGTCCCGGACATTTTGGCTGACTTAGCGACTGTGCAAATGCACGCCATTCAAACCAGCGGCAACTGCATCCGAAACACCACGACCGACCAGTTCGCGGGCGTCGCGCCGGACGAAGTAGTCAACCCGCTGGTGTGGGCCGAAGTCATTCGTCAGTGGAGCACCATTCACCCCGAGTTCGCCTACCTGCCGCGCAAGTTCAAGATCGCGATTAGCGGCTCGACCAAAGACCGCGCCGCAACGCTGGTGCACGACATCGGGCTCGTCGCGCTCAAGGACGAAAATGGCCAAATCGGTTTCCGCGTGATTGTGGGTGGCGGCCTCGGTCGCACGCCCATCGTTGGCACCGTGATGCGCGAATTCTTGCCGTGGCAACACCTGATTACCTACCTTGAAGCCGTGCTGCGCGTGTACAACCGCCTCGGCCGTCGCGACAATAAATACAAGGCCCGCATCAAGATTCTGGTGAAGGAATCGACGCCGGCGCAATTCGCAGAATGGGTCGACGCCGAATTCGAAGCGACCAAAGACGGCCCGACGCTGTTGTCGCAACACGAGATCGATGTGGTCTCGGCGCGCTTCACGCAACCGATTTACAAAACGCTGCCCTCGGATGACGCCGCGACCGTCACTTTCACCGCCGCCAACAGCGAATTCGCGCGCTGGCAGCGACGCAATGTTCATGCCCATCGGGTGAGCGGCTACGCGGCTGTCACGCTGTCGCTCAAACGCCTGGGCGCGCCGCCGGGCGACATCACGGCCGACGAACTGGATCGTGTTGCCGCTTTGGCCGATCAATTCAATCAGGGTGAGCTACGCGTCACACACGAGCAAAACCTCGTGTTTTCTGACGTGGAACTCAGCGCGCTGCCCGAGCTGTGGCGCGAGTTGAAAGCGCTCGGCATGGCCACACCGAATATCGGGCTTATCGGCAACATCATCGCCTGCCCCGGTGGCGATTTTTGTGATCTCGCGAACGCCGTGTCGATTCCGGTCGCGGCGGCCATTCACGAGCGTTTTGAATCGCTCGATTATCAGTTTGACATTGGCGAGCTGGACCTGAACATCTCAGGCTGCATCAACGCCTGTGGTCACCATCACGTCGGCCATATCGGCATTCTTGGCGTCGATAAACACGACGAAGAGTGGTACCAGATCACCATCGGCGGCGCGCAGGAATTTGCGGGCGCGGACGGAAAGCCTGGCGCTCGCATCGGAAAAATTATCGGCCCGTCGTTTGCCCGCGCCGACGTGACCGACGTCATCGAAAACCTCATTCAAACTTACTTAAGCCTGCGCGAACGCGATGACGAACGTTTCGTCGACGTCGTCGCCCGCACCGGAATCGAACCTTTCAAGGAGCGCGTTTATGCCGAAGCTAATTAGCCGTTACGACGTCGTTGATGCCGACAAAGGCACCGATGGCTGGATCGAGTACACCGGCGACGCCCACGCGATTCCGGTGGGTGCAAAAGTGCTGCTGCCACTCGCCGAATTCCGCGAATTCTCGGGCACCTGGCAAAAACATGTTGGCGCGAACGGCGCGCTCGGTGTGAAGCTTTCGCCTGCCGACGATCCGGCGCTGATCGCCAACGATCTCGGAAAGCTTGCGCTGATCGCGATCGAATTCCCGGCCTACACCGACGGTCGCGGCTTTTCAACAGCCACGCTTCTCCGCGAACGTTATCGCTACATCGGCGAGCTGCGAGCAGTCGGTGACGTGCAACGCGATCAGATCTTCTTGATGTCGCGCGCCGGATTCACCACGTTCGCGCTGCGCGACGACCAAAGCATTGCTAAATCACTGGCCGCGTTCAATGACTTTTCGTCGTATTACCAGTACGCGGCGGATCGTTTTGTGAACCGTTCGGCGTT
>JBDSYI010000431.1:0-3160 GCA_039925745.1 Casimicrobium sp.
CTCGGCGCGCTCGACGTAGCGCGCGAGCCAGTACAGATTATCGGCGGTGCGCGAGAGCATATTTTGCTAGCCCCACGCACAGCGCATCTGCCACTGGGGCCGTCCAGAGGCGCGGGCGCGTCGATTGACAAGGCAAAAGCCGGGACCTTATGTGTGCTTTGCCTGCACCCTCCCGTGCCCGGGTGGCGGAATTGGTAGACGCACTAGTTTCAGGTACTAGCGAGTAACATCGTGGGGGTTCGAGTCCCTTCCCGGGCACCAAATGCATCAAGCGCATTTGGATTTAATAGCCAGTCAAGGGGGTCTACGCACCCCAACCCACGCGCATCGCGAGAGTTGTTTCAGAACTGGACTGTACCCGAAAAGCCGACGTTAGTCGGCTTTTTGTTTTTTACGGTCGAGGTCGACAAAACTCTGTGCGTCAATTTTGTCAAGAACAGGTTGTTGAGCGAACCTTTCGAGCGTTTTTATAGCTCGTGATACGCCAGCTGAACTGCCTCTGCCCCATGCAGTCGCTCCAGCCGCCGCACGATGAAATGGCCGCGCGCCATATCCTGGAAATGGTCGATAAACAGCGTGTTGATCACCGCGCCACCGATAGCACCGACGATCGGCACGGCCTGCGCTGCGGCCTTTTCCGACACAACGACAGAAAAGCGCGACGCCACGATGGTGATGAGGCGAACAATCGCCGGAGCGCCGTGCTGACTCACTCCCTGAGCGGCGAAGTGAGCCGCCGCTTCGGACACCGCCTTCGCCATCGCCGCTCGGGCCGCGAAGTACCCGATCTCGGTGCCGTCGTCGTCCTTGGATGAACCGCCCAGCGCTAGCACCTGGACGCATTCGAGCTGCGCATCAGCAAGCTTCAAATTCTCGCCTTCGCTGCGCGCGATGTCGGCGATGGAGCGCAGCATGATGGTGGTCGATACGGGAAGCTCCACCGACAACGCCGCGAGCCCGAGCGCACCACCCGCTGCTCCAGACGCACCGGCGGCCAGCTTGTGCCACCAGTTCGAAGGCGCGCCCGACTTGGCCTCGCCTTTTTCCAGCGTCCACAAAGCTACTTTCAATGCCGTCTCAATGGCCTTGCGCGTCGCGTCGTTGACCACCGCGTTCCATTGCTTCGGCAGCATGGCAAAGCCCTTCTCAATCGGCGTGCCGACAAAGCTGGAAATCTTCGCCGCGAGGCCGGGGTTTTCCAGCAGTTGTTTTGCGGTGCGGAGGTCGTCCAGCTCCGTGTTGGTGAGAACGGTGAGCAATTTTTTTCGTGTCACTGCCGTGCTGCTTTCGGATTTTTCATCGCAGGGCGAAGCATCCCACATTTTTGAAAATTCGACGTAATCGAGCGCCTGGCAGGGAGCCCCGTAAGGGCACAAAAGTCGATCTCCATGAGAACAACTTTGTCATGAAATGCTTATTTCACTGGGCTTTAATCATCGAAATGTCATAAGTCGACTTCCGACGAATAATCCGTTTAGCCCCCGAGAAATGTGACGTCTAGCGAAAAGCTGTAACGTTGGGCGATACGCGTGTACGCGTAGATCTCAGGGCTGTTCAGCAGAGCAACGCATCCGCGCTACCCGCCAGCGCAGCATCTCAGCTTGCATTTTGTCGGAAGCTTGGCGAGGTCAGTATCTTGACAGAGGCGCCCAATTTGTGAGATCGGATTCATGCAATCTCCTGCGCGCACCGCGCCTCTAAATTTGCCTTTCGACTAGCGACGTCCGCGATGTCCGCCGCCGTGGTAACCACCCCGGTAGCCGCCAAAAAAGCCTAATGAAATGGATGGCCCCCAGCCGCCGTAGTACGGCGTGCCGTAGTAGCCGACGTATCCGGGCTGCGGGCCGTAATAAACATAGGTCGGATACGGTGCTGGAGCAACCGTGCTCTGCACCATCATGACTGCGTTTGAATCTGCGTACAGCGATGGATCGCTGGCCGTCATGTGTTCGGAGGTGTGCGCGGGCGCGCCTGCGACCGGGATGGCATTCGCCGGATCAACCGAGACACGCAGTTGCAGCGTTGGCCCCGGATCTTGCGGCAGCTGCACAGCGTACTGCTTGCCAGCGTATTCATAAATTACCTTGTAACCGGCCACCCGATTTTCGTAAATCGTTTGCGTGCTGCATTGTGGTGGCGCGCCGTTAGTCATCGTCGCACATGCTTGCCGTGGCACGCCTACCTGCTGCATCACAGGCGTGCTCGACACTACGCGTGCAGATTCCTGCGCGCAGGCTAGGGTAGCGGTGCCGCTCGCAGCCCCGGCTGCAAGCAGAATGAAAGTAGATATTGCTTTGTTCATTCATGACTCCATCGAGTTAGGCGCGGTTTAGCGCTAATGTGAGAGCTTACGCCCATTGGCCCGGTTTAGGGCGGTTGCTTCGCCGTCCATCCCGCAGCTACTTCTCGCTGTCGGTTGGCGGCGAGCTGGACATCTCGCGCATTTGACGGGCGATATCTTCTTCTGATTTTGCTGGTTCGCCTGACGCTGCTGCGGTCGGCGCATCAAGCAGGTGCACGATGGGCGGTAACGCGAAGACGCACACCGTCACCGCAAATTGAACGAGGATGAACGGAAGCAGCGATTTGACGATGGCTAAAGGGGTTGCAACACCCAGTCCGCCGCGTGATCGCACCATCAACACGGCGTAACCCATCGGTGGAATCAGAAAACTGGTTTGCAGCACGAGCAGCAGCAGAACCGCCGCCTGTTGCGCGTCGCCAAGCTTCGCGATCAGCGCCGGTGCCACAATGGGAATCACGACAAAGATCATCTCGAACGCATCGAGCACCCAGGCGCACATCGCCACGAAAAGCAGCACGCAAAATGCCGTTACTAGCGGTGACATGGTGGATTGCAGGATTATTTCGGATAGCCAGCGGTCGGTGCCAAACGCCCGGAACACGAGACTAAATGTTGTGGCACCCACCAGGAGCGCGAACAACGCGCCACTCAGCGTGAGCGTGTCCTGCAACACTTCGCGCCAGCCAGACCACGACAGAGACCTGCTAACAAACGTGGCGAGCATCAACAGGCATCCGCCAGCGGCTGCCGCTTCGACGGCGAACAACTTGCCGGTAAACACGCCCACCAACAGCAACACAATTACGGCTATTGCCGCGAACGCTACGGCCATGTGTGACCGCGTGACCCCGCTGT
>JBDSYI010000432.1:0-5166 GCA_039925745.1 Casimicrobium sp.
CGGATCAATGGTGTGCCAGAAGTATTCGACAAGGCGATCGTAGGTCACTTTTTGCGGGTCGTAGACGATTTCTACGGCTTCGGCATGGCCTGTGCCTTTTGCCGACACCTGTTCGTACGTGGGGTTGACAGTGGTGCCGCCGATGTACCCTGATGTCGTGGAAATCACGCCCGGCACCTTGTCAAAATCGGACTCAACACACCAAAAGCAACCACCGGCGAATATCGCTTTTGCAGAATTTGCAGGTGTTGCCACTTTGGCGGCGGGCGTTTGCGCGGTGGTGCTGAACGCGATGAATGCGCTTACGGCCAGCGTAGCGACTGCGGCGATCGACAGAAAACGATTGGAGAAAATTTGTTTCATGAGTTAAAAACCTGTGAGCATTTGAAACGATAAGTAAGAGTCGGCACTCGGGCGAATTCCTTTCACTTCGCGTCGCCGGAATCGTCACGCCAGCAAATGCGCCTCAACCCGCGCAGCGACAATTTCCGGTACGTCGTGGTGCAACATATGGCCTGCACCTTGAATCACTTCAAACTGAATGTCTTTAAAGGCCGCGAGGCGGGAATCAAAGCTGCCTCGGGCATGGCCCTCTTTGGCGGTCGGCACGGTGCTGTCGTCGGTGTAGCCGTTCCACACTTTAGCCGCAGATTCGCTAGCTCCAAGCCACAACGTCGGCGCAGTGACATGCGACCAGATGGCAATCGCCTCGTCAAGGCGATACACGGTTGGAAACGGCATTTTGTGCGCAGGATCCGCGCGCAAATGCCAGCGACCATCGGCCTTCTGTTCCGCCCAATGTTGCGCTAACCATTCGGCACGTTCACGGGACAGGCGCACATTATTCTTCTGCAATCGGTCCGCAACTTTGGCTGCGGATTCGTACGACGAAAGCGTCTCGCCCGCTTTGACCGAGTCGAGCCATTTGGCGTAGCGCTCGGCGGCCTTGCTCGCGCTTGAGGCGGGGACGCCGAAACCATCCAGCGACACGAGCTTTTTTACGCGAGGCGGACGTACGCCTGCGTAGGTGGAGCAGACGTTGCCGCCCAGACTATGGCCAACCAGGCTGATTGCTGCATCGGGCGAAAAGTGATCAATTACCGCTTCCAAATCAGCCACGTAATCGGCGAACCAGTAGCCGCTCGCGCCCTCCTTCGTCCAGTCGCTGCCACCATAGCCTCGTTGATCTGGCGCGATAACGTACCACTCACTTTTCAGCGCATCGACGAGAAATTGGAAGGAAGACGCCACATCCATCCAGCCATGCAGCATGAGCAAAGGCTCGGCAGACGGGTCGCCCCAGGTGAGGATTTGCGCGTTGTGGTTGCGCAGCGAGAGTTGATGGCGGGTGAACGGTTTTATAGCGGGCATATCGCAAGCGTAGCAGCGCAGGACGCCGAAGGGGGTCGGCCAAGGTCAGGGTTGACCATCTCATCAAGCTCAGGTAATCTTGTAATTACAGAATTACAGAACCATCGGCGTCGTAATGCCCCGCACAAATACATTTTTAAAGATGCCCAATGAGTGAAGTCGTACCGTTTCGCGGCTTCTCCCTGCACGATCAGGTTGCTGAGCGCATTCGCGCGCTGATTTTTGATGGTCAATTCGAGCCCGGCACGTTCATTGACGAAAACGCGCTGACCGAACAGTGGCATATCAGCCGCACGCCGCTGCGCGAGGCGCTGAAGGTCCTCGCAGCCGAGGGATTGGTCGAACTGGTGCCGCGACGCGGTTGCCGGGTCATCGAAATTACCGAGACGGATGCAGACGAGCTGTTTCCGATCATGGCGTTGCTGGAAGGTCGCTGCGCGCTGGAGGCCACTCGCCAAATGTCTGACGCTGATTTGCGTACATTGCAACATCTTCATGACGAACTTGAGCGTACGGCTGATGCTCAGGATATCGACGGCTATTACCAGGCGAACCATGTGTTTCACAGTTTCGTGCAGCGGGTAGCCAACAATCGCTGGCTGGATCGTGTGACGGCGGACCTGCGCAAATTTGTGCGTATGTTGCGCGGGCGACAGCTTGTGCTTCCGGGACGGATTGACGCATCGATTAACGAGCATCGCGTGCTGATCGCCGCGATGCTGGCGCGCGATGACGTCGGCGCCGAGCGAGCCATGCATGACCATTTACTGGCTCAACTGGCGGCGCTCAGAGCGCTGCGCAAACTCGAAAGCGAGGACCTCAAGCATGCTGGCTAATTTATCTCCCGTTCCCGCGATCCGCAAAGCCGCGCTTCGTATCAATCAAATGACCAGCGAACGACGGACAATGAAACTCGTGAAGGAGTGCCATCGTCTGCTTTCGGTGCGCGCTGAGGCCAACAGTCCCGCGATTGCACAGAACATCATCACTGAGCTCGATGAGCTGAACGAGTCCGAACAGGATGCGTTGTTCTATGCGTTAGCGCATGAATTTTCGCCCGATCCACAGGCGGTTTTGGCGGCGGCACAAGCGTACGCTTCAAGCCCTACGGCGAGTGCATTGGCGATGCTGACGCAGGTCGCCGAACCTGCGCGTCAGGAATTGTTTCGTCGCTTAAATCGTGCCCCCGGTGGCACAGCAGCACTGGTGCGTTTGCGTCGACAGCTGCTGCGACGTCTCAACAAAAACACTGACTGGCAATCGGTAGAAGCTGATCTGTTGCACCTGCTTTCGTCCTGGTTCAATCCAGGTTTTCTGGAGATGCGCCGCGTTGACTGGAACTCGCCCGCGCATCTGCTAGAGCAAATCATTCGACATGAAGCCGTGCATGCGATCGACGGTTGGGATGACCTGCGCCGACGACTGCAACCGGATCGTCGCTGTTTCGCGTTTTTTCATGCGCAGTTGGCCAATGTGCCACTGATTTTTGTCGAGGTCGCACTCGTTCCTACGATGCCAGACGCCATTGCGCCTCTGATTGACAAGAACTCAGAAATCACACCATCGAAACAATTTCGCGTCGCTGCGTTCTACTCGATCAGCAACTGCGAGCCGGGGTTGCGTGGCGTGTCACTCGGCAACTTTCTGATCAAGCGCGTCGCTGAAGAATTGAAGCACGAATTGCCGCAGCTAAAAACGTTTTGCACGTTGTCGCCGATTCCGGGCTTTATGAATTGGCTAACTCATGTTGATGCAGCGCTTGCCTACGAGGGTTTGAAACCAGCCACCAGGAAGCGGCTGGCTGAAGCGCTCGCGAATCTGCGCAAAGCGACGAATGGCGAGCTGCCGACTTTGTCGCGCGATGCGACGCTGAAATCACTGGACAAGGACGCCAAAGCAGCGCTGCTTGCACTTGCGAGCGCTTATCTGATTCACGAGTCTCCTCGTGCAGGGGGTGATCCAGTGGCGCGCTTTCATCTGGACAACGGAGCCAAGCTTGAGCGTATTAACGCCTTCGCAAATTTGTCATCGCAGGGGCTCAAGCAGTCAGCGGGGTTGATGGTGAACTATCTCTATGATCTGGACCGCGTCGAGCAATCACATGAGGACTTTGTGAATGGAACAGTGGCGCATGCGAGAGGCGTTGGGTCGCTGCTGTAAATCCGCTTTTCGCCCATGGAAGACGCAGTTGATAGGCGCTATCGGGACGCGATGTTCGACAGCACGGGCGGGCACTGCGGCGAGGTGGCAAAATCGTGAGGCGCCAACCTGGATTAGGCTAGACAGGGCGGCGTGTAGGGCTCGCACCCGAGTGCGCACGATTGCTCGTAACTACGATGACAGATAGAGGCAGACATGGTGCGCACTTGAGTGCACACCCTACGGGGGAACGATGAACAACAAAAATTTATTCGCAGCTATTCGCACGGCATTTCCAGATGATTTAGACGCGGTCGCAATCGAGGCTGCTGACAGCGCAACGGGCGACACGTTGACGCGCCATACATGGCGAGACATTGACGAACACAGTGCTCGCATCGCCAACCTACTTGCATCGATGGCATTACCAGTGGGTAGCCGCGTTGCAGTGCAGACCGAGAAGAGCGTTGAAGCGCTGATGCTCTACCTCGGCGTGCTGCGCGCAGGTTACGTCTATCTGCCACTTAACACGGCCTATCAAGCCGGTGAAATTGAATATTTCATTGCCAATGCGGAACCAGCTGTGGTGGTGTGTTCGCCGAAGTCGCTATCTTGGGTTCAGCCTATTGCCGACGCAGCCAAAGTCGTTCGCGTGTTTACGCTCGATGAGTCCGGCAGCGGCACTTTGATTGACGAAGCTACGAAGCAATCTTCGACTCAATCCATTGCTAATAGTGAAGCTGACGATCTTGCCGCAATCCTGTACACCAGCGGCACGACGGGACGCAGCAAGGGCGCGATGCTCACGCACAATAACCTGTTGTCTAATGCGTTGACCCTAAAAGATTACTGGGGCTGGTCAAAGAAAGATGTGCTGATTCACGCGCTGCCCATCTTTCATGTGCATGGTCTGTTCGTCGCATCGCACTGCGCGCTGCTATCGGGTGCGAGGATGATCTGGTTCTCGAAATTCGATCCGAATTCGGTGTTAGCAAGGCTGCCTGAAGCAACCGTGTTCATGGGCGTTCCGACGCTCTACGTTCGCCTGTTGGCCGATGCTCGGTTGAGCAAAGAAACCTGCAAAAACATGCGTCTTTTCGTCGCTGGCTCAGCACCGCTGCTCATCGAAACATTCAATGAATGGCGCGAACGCACCGGGCACACCATTCTTGAGCGTTACGGCATGAGCGAGACCGTGATGTTGACCTCAAATCCCTATGCGCCGGAGCAAGGCGAACGTCGCGGCGGGACGGTGGGCTTTCCACTTCCCGGCGTCAGCGTTCGCGCATCAGACGATAAGGGCGGAATATGCCCAATCAACGAAATCGGCGCCATCGAAGTCAAGGGCCCGAATGTGTTCGCAGGCTACTGGCGCATGCCAGAGAAAAACAAGGAAGAGTTCACGGTCGACGGCTGGTTTAAAACCGGGGATGTCGGCAGGATCGATGAGCGGGGATACGTGGCGATTGTTGGCCGCAGCAAGGACCTGATCATCAGCGGTGGGTACAACGTTTATCCCGCAGAAATTGAGGGCTACATCAACGATATGCCAGGAGTCGCGGAGTCGGCTGTGATCGGTGTGCCACATCCAGATTTTGGCGAGGCCGGTGTGGCGGTGGTCGTGGCGAAAGCCGGGGCGTCGCTTGACGCGAACGC
>JBDSYI010000433.1:0-3811 GCA_039925745.1 Casimicrobium sp.
TGCAATGCCAGCGCTCGGCTTTTGCCGATGGTCCAGTCTTGAGTGGCGAGTGGAAATTGAAGAGAGTTCATGGCTGTATTCCTTGCGGACTAAAAATAATAGGGAAGTAGTCCTTGGGTGCTATTTAAGAGGGATAATTCCCCGCTGTACAACGCATTGATTGCAGTCGAGACTGCACAAAACGCATGCAAAATCCTAATTTGGCTCCCAGAAGCCGTCCTCTTACCCTCGCCGGACTGCGCGGATTCGAAGCAGCAGCGCGGCTTGCGAGCCTGACGGCTGCGGCAAATGCGCTCTCGCTGACGCAATCAGCGGTGAGCCGCCAGGTACAGGGACTGGAGGACGAATTAGGTGTTTCACTCTTCGTTCGCAAGGCGCGCGAGATTGCCTTGACCCCAGCCGGGCGTGAATTTTTGCCACTGGTGCAACGCGTTCTGCATGATCTGGACAACGGCGTTGAGCGACTGCGACGTGATGTCAATTCGCCGCGTGTGTCGGTCACCACGTTTGCATCGTTTGCTTCGCTGTGGCTTATTCCGCGATTGCAAGGATTTCGCAATTTGCGTCCCACCGCTGATCTCGATATTGGTGCGACGGATCGCATGTTCGATCTCGATACCGAAGACGTTGACGTAGCCATTCGTTACATGCGCGCCGAGGCCGCGCCGCCCGACGCGACGATCTTGATCGAGGAAGTGCTGTTCCCGCTCGTCAGTCCGACCTACCTGAAAACCGCCCCCCGCCTGAAGCAACTTGACGACCTGAAATTGCACACCCTGATCGAAAGTACGGCGGGCGGCCCCGCTGAGGTTCGTTCCACCTGGCCGAGTTTTTTTGAAGCAGTCGGGCAGCCGGAAGTTAAGGGCCGTTCGCAACTGAAGTTCGATTTCATCATGCAGACATTCCTCGCAGCGCAAGGCGGGCAGGGCGTGGTGCTGGGTCGGACGTACGGTGCAGACGTGTTTATGGCGGGCGATCTGATTCGTCCCATTGAAGTGTCCGCAGCGACAGGCGGCGGCAGCTACCTGATTGTTTCGGAGCGTGCGAAGTCGCGCAGCGAAGTGCGGGCGTTTGTCGAATGGCTGCTCGCGGAGGCTAAAAAATTCAACGCCGAACTCGATGCGTGGATGAAGCGCAGTGGGGTGGTGCCGGCGAAACGGCAGACCAGGAAAACGTAAGGACGGCGCGGTCGCGCCCACAGTTTGCGCTGCCACCGCATTCGCCACTCATTCCGAAAATTCCGCGCTTGGTCGCACGCCAACGCATCAGCCATTACACAAGGCGTGGATGGCTCTATAGTTTGCGGTTAAACACGACATGTCAGGATACAGCTTTTCTTTGCATGCCATTTCGAACGCGGGCTAAGTGCCTGTTTTGCTAGAAGTCGATTTATGAACTAAATCGCCCTCAGCCCCCGTGAAAACGTCGTTTCATAAAAAAGCTGATCGCTAAAACTTTAGGATTTTCATGAACTTTCGTACCCGTTCACTGCATCTGGCACTGATGACCAGCGGTGCCTTCGGCCTCGCTTCCTGTGCCACGGTCCCGCCACCAGCGGCGGAAGCACCGAACAAAGCTGCGGCCGCTGCAGCGGCCACCGCCGTCGCCACTGCCGCGACCAACACCGCCGCTGGGATCACCGATCCGAAATCGGCCGTAGGGGCACAAGCTGTTGCCGCGTCTGCGCGCGCCAGCGCCGCCACCGCAGTCGCTGCGGCGGCTGCCGGGAGTCCACCCGCGCCCAAGCCGTTCACCGACATCATCAAGGACGCAACGGAAGAAAAGGGCTACTTCACGACCTGGCGCAAGGACGACAAGGTGTGGATCGAGATACCGGAGGAAATGTGGGAGCGTCCATTCTTCTTCTCCGTAAACGTGACGAATTCGATTGGCGATGCCGGCTTGTACGGCAATCAGTCAGGCGGATTTTTAGCGGCTGGGCGCGGGCAATATTTCGCGAGTTTCAAGCGATTCGGCCCGCAGGGCGTGCAGTTGATTGCGCGTAATGTGGCCTACACCGCCGCCGCAGATGCGCCGATTCGGCATGCACTTGAGCGCTCGTTTTCCGACAGTTTGATCGCCAGCGCTGTGCTCGCCAGTGCGCCACATCCTGAGCGAAAGAGCGTGCTGGTCGAGGCCAACGCGCTGTTCATCAACGACTTTCCGATGGCGGCGCAACAACTGGAGCAGACGTTCCGTCAGCCATACGCGTTCGACCCAAAGAATTCGAGTATTGATCGAGCCCGCAACTCTGAGACCGAGACTGGTTTCAACGTGCGCAGTCACTATCAACTCAATCGTGTTTCGCTTCCGCCCACCACGCCGAATCCATCCGGGCCCCAGCCGCGCTATCCCGCCACACTGCCTGACGTGCGCTCGCTGTTCATGGGGTTTTATTACGGTTTTTCGAAGCTGCCGGAGCCGATGCGCCCGCGTCAGGCTGACCCCCGCGTTGGTTATTTCACGACCAACGTGAACGACTTCACCAACCCTGACAAACGCGAACAGAAGACTCGGTACATCAATCGCTGGCGGCTTGAGAAAAAAGACCCGAGCGCCGCGCCGGGCGTGTTGAGCGAGCCGAAAGAACCGATCACCTACTGGCTCGATAAAAATATCCCGACTGCGTATCGCAAAGCGGTGGCTGATGGCATTCTCGAATGGAACAAAGCCTTCGAAAAAATCGGCTACAAGAATGCGGTCGTCGTCAAACAACAGCAAGACGGCGACGATTTCGACACCTCCGCCACCCGCTTCGCCTCCATCCGCTGGGTCGCGGGCAACGAGATCGCGTTTGGCGCTCGCGGCCCGAGCAAAACCGATCCGCGTACCGGTGAAATTCTTGATGCCGACATCGAAATGAACGAGGAAGTCACGCGCCTTTATAGCGGTCGCGTGGCGGAAGATCCACCGCGCCCGGTCGGTGCCGGGTTGTTCCGCAATTCTGGCGCGCTGTGCACCTACGCCGATAGCAAATTGACCGAAGCCGCGTTCGCGCTTGACCTGCTGGTGGCGCGCGGTGACTTTGAATATGGATCGCCCAAGGCCGAAGCCTGGATCATGGACGCGATCAAGGACATTACGGCGCATGAAGTCGGCCACACGCTTGGCTTGCGTCACAATTTCAAAGGCTCAACGTCGATCACGCCCGAGCAGTTGCGCGATCCGAAGTTCGGCGCTGAAGTGGGCGTCTCATCGTCCGTCATGGATTACAACGCGCTCAATATCGCCACCAGGAACGAGGTGCAGGGTCAGTATTCGATGCTCACCGTCGGCACCTACGACATCTGGGCGATTGAGTACGGCTACAAGGAAACAACTCCCGCGAACGAGCAAGCGGAACTCGCGAAGACGCTTTCGCGCGCCACCGAACCCGCGCTTGCCTACGCGACCGACGAAGATGCTGGCTTTGGCAGCATGGTTGAAGGCATCGATCCTGAAGTGAACCGCAGCGATTTGTCGAGCGATCCACTGGGCTTCTACGACAAGCGTTTCACCGTGATTCGCGAATTGTGGGATCGCGTGCAGTCGCGTGAATTGCCAGCGGGCACAAAGTACGAGCAGCTGCGCCGAAACTTCGAACGTGGCTTTCGATTGATGGGTGACGTGAGCGAATTGGCTGCGAAATATGTGGGCGGTGTGGCTGTACTGCGCGATGTATCGGGTTCCGGGCGGCAACCGTTAACACCGACCGACGCCGTCAAACAGCGCCGCGCGCTTGATCTCTTGACGCGCAATCTTTTCACCGTGGATTCGTTCAAATTCAAGCCGGAATTTCTCGGCAAACTGACGCCGGATTTTGATGCGCGTT
>JBDSYI010000434.1:0-2310 GCA_039925745.1 Casimicrobium sp.
GAACCGCAAAATGACAAATATCGACTTGGTCGATAACGGTCATCTAGCCCCCGAGCACGAGGACTTTCAGAGAAAAGTTAGGCACAGAGATGCCTGACGCAGATGACCGTTTGCGGGAGTACGAAGCAACCACGCCAGCGTGGTTTACGGTCACGCCTCCTCTGCGCGAACTACGCGGTTGCGGCCACTCTGCTTTGCAATGTAGAGTGCGCGATCGGCCCGGTTGATGAGCGCGCGGCCGTCTTCGGCGTGACCCCACTCGGCGACACCAAAGCTTGCACTCACCGTTCCCACCAGGTCAAACGGAACATTGGCAATTTTTCCACGTACCGCCTCGGCGATGGCCATTGCAGCGTCAATGCGCGTTTCGCGCAGCATCAAAACAAACTCTTCACCGCCGAACCGGGCAGCGCAGTCAGAGCTGCGCAACAATTCGCGCACTCGCAGCGCCGTATTTTTTAGCACTACATCACCGCTGTCATGGCCAAAGGTGTCGTTGATTCGTTTGAAAAAATCGATGTCGAGCATGACGACGGACAGCCCGATTTTCTTGACCCGAGCCTCAGCCATTGCCGATTCCAGCTGTTCAAAAAAGCGGCGACGATTGACGAGATCGGTGAGGAAATCTTTGGTGGCGAGCTCTTCGAGTTTCTTGTTCATCCGCGCCATTGGCTCAATCACGAGCCCCGACAACGCGACGTTTAATGCGATGAACATCAACGCAAAAGTGATCAGCAGTGAGATGAGGAAACTGTTGAACGTCTCACGCGCCTTCTCCAGCGGATAGAGCATCGGTAATTTGACGATTTGCATGCCCAAGGGCTCGTTCATTTTCCAGTCAAAGCCGTTCTTGTCGCCATACACGGCGACCATGGTGGCCGGCGCGGCTGAGGGGGAGCTATGACAGACAAGGCATTGCGGCTGTTTGACGACGATCGGATGCGCCACATACATGGAGCGCTGGGCGCCTTCGCCGTGAAAGCCAGTCAGCTCAGTTTGCGATGGATTCGCCCGAAATTTTTCAATCAATTCCGCTTCCCAATCGGTCGCACGGTCGCGCGGATTGGTGGGATTCAACATCGCTTCCTTGTACTCGTACGCTGGAAATTTGTCGCGCAGGCGACGCAGGGTCTCGGTGGCGGCGAACGCGGGCACCGTTTGCCGATAGAACCGCTTTTCGTTCATCGGACTCAGATGTGGCTGGATCTCATCGGTCGTGTAGCTGCGGATAGCAAGCGCGGTTTCCATGAGAACCGTCGAGTTGTTGCGGACCTCGTTGATCGCGCTCTTCTCAAGATAACCGTTGTAATAAATGGCAGCACTGACAAGGCTTACCAGAAAAATAACGATCAAAATGAGATTGAATTTCAGTCGTAACGACATAGTGTGGCTGAGCACCAGCAAGCTGGATCAGCCCCTTTCGATGGGTGAAATTACTGACGGCGGATGATAGCTGGAAAACAGCTCAACAAGGCGGGTCGCTTCAGCAATTAGTCCGCGCCAACAGCGCGCTCATTAGCGCCCGAAACTATTAGGTCACGCGGCCAAACCACGCGAGCGATAGCGCGGCCGCGATCATCGCGAACGCGGCAGCGATAAGCGCAAAGATGCCCGAGATTTCAGTTTCCTTTTTCTCGAGCGCGAGCCGTGTGCTGAGCGTGTTGTAAACCTTCTTGAGATCAGTCGCAGTGCCTGCATAGAAGTACTCGGCAGCGGTGCGGTTAGCAATCTGTTTCAACGTATCTTCATCGAGTCGAACGCGCATCGACCAGCCCTCGAAACCAATGGTCTCGCCGGACGTCGTGCCCACGCCGACCGTGTACACGCGAACGCCACGATCTGCGGCCATTTTGGCGGCTTCCATCGGGTCGACACCGGTGGTGCGTTGGCCATCGGTGAGCATGATGATGGCAGCAGACGTGTACGAGCCTGGCGCGACAGGCGCAACGTCCTTTTTTGGTTTTGCCGCGTCGTCCAGTGACTTGGTTTTTGTAGGGGGTTTGCCCCACGTCATCTGCCCAATGTCGATGCCGTCGTCGGGAAAAAGTGTGGCCAGTGACAGCACGATACCGTTGCCGGTCGCGGTACCGCGCTGCAACTGAAAGCGGTCAATCGCGGTGACCAAATCCTCGCGACTGAGGGTGGGTAATTGTGCGACTTGGGCGGTGCCGGCGAAGGCGACGATACCGACACGAACATGACGCGGCAAATCTCTCAGAAACGCCTTGGCTGCGTTTTGAGCAGCGACGAGCCGTGTGGGTTCGACATCGGTGGCGCGCATGCTGCCGGACACATCCATCGCGAGCATGA
>JBDSYI010000435.1:0-3829 GCA_039925745.1 Casimicrobium sp.
CGTCATGAACCAGCACACCTGGTCGGGCATCGTTGAATTCTTTCCCCTGGGTGCTGGTTTGGGTAGTTATGCGATTGCTTTTCAGCGTTTCCAGACGCCGAGCCTTTTGGGTTTCGTGGAATATGCCCATAACGACTATTTGCAGTTGCTATTTGAATTAGGCGCGCTGGGTCTGGTTGTGCTGCTGCTGCTGCTGATAGCCGCAGTGCTTTCCAGTCGAACACTTTGGCGATCCCGCGTTAGGGGTGAGCGACTTTCGCCAGCTTTGGCGTGCTATCTCGGGGCGCTCGCTTTTGCAATCCACGCCTGGTTTGATTTTCCGGCGCACATTCCCGCAATCGCAATATTGGCAACATTACTCTTCGCGGCTTCAATGAATCTTGCGCTGGTTGATGTTGGCCGAAAAAAACCCGGCCCAGCGCCGATCGCGCCCCTTATCCCATCGCAGGCGCCGGGAGCGCCTGAGAGATCAATGTTCAAATAGCACCCCGGTGCGGCACGTGAATCACTTTTTTGTCGCTAGTTCGACCGCGCGCAGCATCCCCCTAAAAATGTCCACCTCTTCCCGCTCAAGCCGCGTGCGATTGAACAATCGCTGCAAGCGAGGGAAGAGCTTTCTGGGATGGTCGGGCCTGAAAAAACCGATCTCGGTGAGGGTGGCGCGCATGTGTTCGTACATGGCGTCGATTTCGGCTTGCGTTGCGAGCTGTAGCTCTGACGCTTTGTATCCCCCGGTCAAGCCCTTCAAGGCCATCGCCGCCACCCGGATTTCGTAAGAGAATACCTGCACCGCGCTGCCCAAGTTGAGTGACGAGTAGTCCGGGTTGGTCGGCACGTAGGCAAGGGTTTGACACAGCGCCACTTCGTCATTAGTCAGCCCACTGGTTTCGCAACCGAATACGATTGCGACGGGTCCCCGAGGCGCGACTGCCGCCAATTGAGTTGCTGCGGTGCGCGCGTCCATGACTTCGCCGACAAAATCCCGCCCGCGCGCGGAACTGCCGACGACATAAACACAATCGGCAATCGCCGCATTCAAGCTGCTGAACACGCGCGCCGCGTCCAGCACATCAACCGCCCCCGTCGCCCGCACCGTCGCCACATCGCTGGGAAACTCGCGCGGATTGACCAGGCGCAGATCACTCAGACCCATCGTCTTCATCGCGCGCGCGGCCGCACCAATGTTGCCGGGATGCGAAGTATGCGAGAGCACCACCGCAACCTGAGCGAGCGGATTAAAATCAAGAGATACCGGCAGTGCCCCGCTAGGTTCATTAGTGTCGCTCTGACTCACGCTCTTTCCCACCATTTAGAAGTCTCTCCATGCATCCGATGTTGACCACGGCGGTAAAAGCCGCACGCGAAGCCGCCGAAATCATTCAATTTGGCGCCCGCAATCTTGACCGCCTCACCATCGACAGCAAAGGCCCCGGCGACTTTGTGACCGAAATTGATCGCAATGCCGAGGCCGCGATTGTAGATACGCTCCTGGGCGCTTACCCCAATCACGGCATCATCGCCGAAGAAGGCAGCGGCGCCACGCGCGGCAACCCGAACAGCGACTTCATCTGGATCATCGACCCGCTCGATGGCACGACGAACTTTCTGCACGGCATGCCGACGTACTGTGTGTCGATCGCTTTGCAAGAAAAAGGCAAGCTGTCGCAGGGCGTGATTTACGACCCGAATCGCAATGACCTGTTCACCGCGTCGCGCGGGGCCGGTGCGTACATGAACAACCGCCGTATGCGGGTTTCGAAGACGCTCAAGCTGCGTGATTCACTGATCGGCACCGGCTTCCCGTTCCGCGACGGTTCCGCGTTCGACGACTATGTCACCCAGCTTAAGAACATGATGCCAAAAACGGCCGGTTTGCGCCGTCCAGGTTCAGCCGCGCTGGATCTAGCCTACGTCGCAGCGGGTTTTTACGACGGCTTCTGGGAAATGAAATTGAATCAGTGGGACATGGCTGCGGGCGCGCTGATGATTCTGGAAGCGGGTGGGCTCGTCACTGGAATTGACGGCGAGGACAGCTACATGGACTCCGGCTCTATCGTGGCCGGCACGCCGAAAATCTTTGCTGAGATGCTGACGACGTTGCAGAAGAAATAGCGGTGTAGTGCCGTCGTGGATTCGCCGCTACCGATCAACGATGGAGCCTAGTTTGGGTTTGGCATCCTGAGCATGGCGAAGGATCAGTGAGCCTCTTAAGCGCGCTGCACGACGCTCAATCCTTGCCACCTGATGTTTCGCTTCGCTCAACATGACAATCTGCCCCGAAACGCAATTTTGCTCACGCCCGTTTCTTCGTGGATGTCGACATATAGCGTTTTCGCCTCCTAGCCCCTGTTCAGCAGCGTTTTCACAGAAAAGCTGATTCCCCAAAAAATGGCCCACACCCCCATGATGTTGCAGTACCTGGCGCTCAAAGCTGAGCACCCGGACAAGCTCGTGCTGTACCGGATGGGGGATTTTTACGAGCTGTTTTTTGATGATGCGCGGCGGGCGGCGAAGCTCCTGGACATTACGCTGACCGCGCGCGGCGAATCCGACGGCGCGCCGATCCCGATGGCGGGGGTGCCGTTTCACTCGATTGACGGCTATCTTGCCCGCTTGGTGCGCGCCGGGATCACGGTGGCGATCGTGGAGCAGATCGGCGTTCCGGGCGCCACCAAGGGCCCGGTAGAGCGCAAAGTGGCGCGTATCGTGACGCCGGGCACCGTGACGGACTCGACGCTGGTGGATCCGCGTAAAGAGACGATTCTGGCCGCCGTGACGCTGGACAATGCGCGCGCTGGCGTTGCATTGATCAACGCGTCTTCGGGGACGCTGGTGTTGCGCGACATGCAGCGCAGTGAATTGGCCGTGTATCTGGCGCGGAAAGACCCCGCCGAAATCGTGCACGCGGAAACCACAGCGGTCGCTTTGCGGGAGTTACTCGGCGACGGCTTCATGCTGCGGGCGCGGCCCGATTACGAATTCACGCCGACCCGAGCCAGCGACGAGCTGACGCAGGCGCTGGGTACGACGACCATTGCGCACCTTGACGTTGAGCGCGTACCGCTCGCTATCAATGCGGTTGGTGCGGGCCTGGCATTTGTCCGACTGGTGAACGGCGGCACGCGATTACCAGTGTCCACGGTGCACGTCGAGCGCGGCAGCGAAACGCTGGAAATGGACGCCGCAACCCTGCGCAATCTGGAGATTGCTCAGACGATTTCCGGTTCCGCTGAGCCCACGCTGCTGTCATTGCTGGATCGCTGCGAAACGGCGGCAGGATCACGGCTATTGCGCGCGCTACTGTGCGAGCCGCCGCGCGATCAGGTGCTCGCTCGTTCACGTCACGAAGCGGTGGAGGCGCTCGCGCGAGAGCAGACCGTGAACTTCGTGCAGATGCATGATTTTCTGCGCGGTCTCTCGGACATTGAACGCATCGCCAGCCGCATCGCGATGGCCAGCGTACGTCCGCGTGAGCTGGCGGGACTGCGCACGACGCTCGCCATGCTGCCGCGCATTGGCGAAGCACTTGCGAAGTGCGAGAACGAAACGCTCAGTCGCTTAAAGGCCGCGATTGACGTGGCGCCCGAGTGGCTAACGCTCCTGCAACGCGCCGTGATGGACGAGCCCGCACTGGTGGTGCGCGATGGCGGCGTGATCGCTGGTGGCTACAGCGTCGATCTCGACGAGTTGCGCGCCATTCAAAACGACAGCAGCGCAATTTTGACCGCGATGGAAGCGACCGAGCGCGAGCGCACGGGCATCCCGAATCTGCGCGTCGAATACAACCGCGTGAGCGGCTTCTTCATCGAAATTTCGCAGAGCTACACGG
>JBDSYI010000436.1:0-6701 GCA_039925745.1 Casimicrobium sp.
CATCCGCAAGCAAGCCGCTGCCACCAGGCGATGCGGCACGGCAAGTAGGGGTAGCGCAAAACGATCCAGCATGCCACAGTTTACGAGAGAGTGGACGGCGCCCGGCGGACACCGCTCACCCGAACAATCGACGAAACCGCGCGTCGTCTCTGCTAGATTCGAGATATGAATTCTCCGCTCGCACTCATCGTAATCGTGCTCGCTGCCAGCGTGCTGTCGGTGGGCATTTGTCGGCGACTAGGCTTGCCATCGCTGCTCGGCTATCTGATCGTGGGCATGCTGTTGGGGCCGCAGGCGTTCAAGCTGATTCCGGATTCCGCGCAGGCGCGCTCGATTGCTGAATACGGCATTGTGTTCTTGATGTTCTCGATCGGGCTGGAGTTTTCACTGCCGCAATTTCGCTCCATGCGGCGGCTGGTCATGGGCTTGGGCTCGGCCCAGTTTGTGTTGTCACTATTGCTGTTTGCGCTTTTGGCATTGGCCTTTTCGCAAACTCTGGCGTCGTCGATTGTGCTCGGCGCAGCGCTGGCCATGTCGTCCACTGCCATCGGAATCAAGCTTTTGGCGGAGCGAAACGAGTTGTCGTCGCCTGTAGCGAAGCCGGTGATTGGCGTGCTGCTATTTCAGGATTTAGCCGTCGTACCGCTGTTGATCCTGTTGCCAGCGCTCGGCATCGGCGCCGGTATGACGGCAATGGAGATCGGGTGGATCGTGCTCAAGGTCGTGGTGTTGCTCGGTGTGCTGCTCGGCTTCGGGCAGCCGGTGTTTCGCGGCTGGTTCCGCATCGTGGCGCAGCGGAAGACGAGTGAGCTGTTCATGCTCAACGTGTTACTGGTCACGCTGTTTTTGGCATGGCTCTGTCATCTTGCTGGCTTGCCCCTCGCGTTGGGCGCTTTCGTGGCGGGCATGCTGATCGCGGAAACCGAATACAAACACCAGGTGGAAGACGATATCCGGCCATTCCGCGACGTGCTGCTCGGCATGTTCTTCATTTCGGTAGGGATGCAGCTTGATGGCCCGTTTGTGGCGTCACAACTGGGCTGGGTGCTGCTGACACTGATCCTTTTATTGGTGGGCAAGGCGCTAATTTTGCAGCCGCTTGCGCACCGATTTGGCATGAAAACTGCCGACGCGAATATCGTTGCCTCGCTTCTGGCCTCAGCCGGCGAGTTCGGTTTCGTGATTCTTACGCTCGGTATGACGACAGGTGCGCTGGACGTGCGCGCCGCGCAAATCGCGATTGCTGCGATGGTGATTTCGATGCTCGCTGCACCGTTCCTGCCGCGACTGGCGGAGCGCATCAACAAGCGCATCACGGCCAACGACTTTCTCGCCCGGTCAGCCGATATTTTCAAAATCGCCAGTGAGACGATGGAGCGGCAGGATCACGTGATCATCTGCGGTTATGGGCGCAGCGGGCAGTTTCTGGCGCGTTTGCTGGAGGCAGAGCAAGTTCGCTTCGTGGCGCTCGACAATGACCCGGAGCGGGTGCGTGAGGCAATGGGCAGCTCGGCCAGCGGCAACGTAGTGTTTGGCGATGCCCAGCGCCGTGAAGCGCTGATAGCGGCGGGCGCCGAGCGCGCGAGCGCGTTGGTCATATCGTTTGCGGATGTCGATGCGGCACTAAAAATTATCGCGGCCGCCAAGGCAATTCACCGGGAACTCCCCATTGTGGTGCGTACCACCGATGATGAGCCGATTGAAAGACTGCTAGCTGCCGGCGCAACCGAGGTGGTTCCAGAAATTCTGGAAGGATCCCTGATGCTGGCATCGCATTCGCTGTTACTGCTTGGCAAGCCGCTGTCAAAGGTGCTGCGACGCATCCGTGCGGTGCGTGAGGAGCGCTACAGTTTGTTCCAGGGGTTCTATCGTGGTGCCAGCGACGGCAACGAAAGCGAGGACGATGCGCGGGTGCTTCATACCGTGCATATGGACGCGACAGCGAACGCCGTCGGGCGTCCGTGGGGCGAGATCGCAGCGACATTTCGTGGCAGCGATGTCGAGATTACTCACGTGCGTCGGGGCGGTGCACGGCTTGCGCGCCCAGAGGATGAATTTGTGTTCGAAGCAGGCGATGCGGTGGTGTTATTGGGAACGCAATCAGGCGTTGCGTCGCTTGAGTTGCATCTGATCGGGTGACTCCGAAAAATGTGAATTAGGGATTTCCCGAAGTACAAACCCGCGTACGCTCAACGTCTAAATTCCGTATCATGGCATGCCGTTTGCGTATGCAAACGAACTGAATCTCTGGTGTAATCGCCAGTGAACGCAATAAAACAGTAATGGTGCCCCTCCACGGGCGATCCGGATAACACGTTCAAAAAACTTTTTCTTGAAGGAGACTGCTTAATGATGAATACACGACTCAAAGTCGCACTCAGCGCCATGTTGGCTGCAAGCGCACTAACCGCGCTGCCCGCTCATGCTGGCAAAACACTTGACGCGATCAAGGCTCGGGGCCAAATCGTTTGCGGTGTAAACACCGGTCTCGCTGGTTTCTCGCAAGCCGATGCCGCTGGCAACTGGACCGGAATCGACGCTGACACTTGCAAGGCAATCGCTGCTGCGGTGCTCGGTGATGCCAACAAAATCAAATGGGTTCCACTAAATGCCACGCAGCGTTTCGCTGCACTGCAATCAGGCGAAATCGATGTGCTGGCTCGAAACACAACGTTCTCGTTGACGCGTGACGCATCGCTTGGTCTGCATCAAACCGCCGTGACCTATTACGACGGCCAGGGATTCATGGTTCCAACGAAATCGAAGATCAAGGATGCCAAGCAGCTCAAGGGTCAAACCATTTGCGTGCAATCCGGCACCACCACTGAGAAGAACCTGACCGACTACTCAAAAGCCAACGGCCTCAACCTGAAGCCAGTCGTGTTCGAAAAAGTAGAAGCTGCAACCGGCGCATATTTCGCTGGTCGCTGCATCGCCTACACGACGGACGCATCGGGCCTGGCCTCAGTTCGTAACAAGGAAGCCAAGGTTCCGGATGACCACGTGATCCTGCCACAGCTGATCTCCAAAGAGCCACTTGGACCAATGGTTCGCCGTGGTGACGACGAGTGGTTCGCCATCGTCAAGTGGGTGATCTATGGCCTGCTGGAATCAGAGGAGTATGGCATCACCCAAGCCAACGTTGACCAGATGAAATCGAGCCAGGATCCCGTTGTACAACGTATTCTCGGCACGACCGAAGATACGGGCAAACTGCTCGGTCTGGACAAAGAGTGGATGGCGCGCGCACTGAAATCAGTGGGTAACTACGGCGAAATCTTCGAGCGCAACGTTGGCCCGAAATCAGCGCTCAAGCTGCCACGCGGTGCTAATAATCAGTGGAATAAGGGCGGCTTGATGTACGCCTACCCCGTTCGCTAAGTCGGACTTGCTGCGCGGGCGCAATGCGTCGTCAGCGATCAACTTGCGTACCTACAGTACGCGGCGTTGACCGCTTTCTCGCACTGCATCCCGCTCGCTGCGTCCTTTGTTAGCGAACTGCGTTCGCCTTCCAATCGATAAAGCGCCCCTCTCTCCGGAGAGGGTTAGGGTGAGGGGGTTGGTGAGAAATCACGAGCCTCTTCCCTCTAACAAGAAGACACGAAAAGCACCAACAATTTAGCGGGGAAAATGCATGGCTGAAGCCAAAGTCGCACCACGAACGCCACCCAGCAAACGGGACTGGTCCTGGCGAAGTCAGGCATTTCGCGGATTGATCTACCAAATTCTTGCCGTTGTGCTGATTGGCGGCGTCGTGTGGTGGCTGGCGCGCAACACGTCCGAAAACATGCGCGTTCGCGGCATTAAAAGCGGCTTTGATTTCCTCACCGCTCCGGCCGGTTTCGACATCGGCGAATCGCTCTTCCCGTTCGATTCAAACGACCCGTACTGGAAAGCCTTCCTGATCGGTGTTACGAACACGCTGCGAGTGGCCGTTATCGGCATCGTACTGACGACGATTCTTGGAACGCTACTGGGCGTCGGACGCTTTTCGCGCAACGGCCTGGTGCGCGGGCTATGTCAGGCGTATGTCGAATTTTTCCGTAACGTACCCGTGCTGCTACAGCTTTTGATGTGGTACCTGCTCTTCACCGAGCTGCTACCGAGCATCTCGGAGGCCAAATACTTCTTCGGCTTTTTCATCAGTAAAGGGGGGCTGTCATTCCCCAACCCCGTGTGGGCCGTCGGACACCTCTGGGCGCTGGGTGGCATCGCGGTGGGCATCGTGCTCGCGTGGCTATATCGTGGCTGGGCGCGGCGCTCGTTTGAGGCGACCGGGCAAGAGCGGAGTATGTTCTGGGTGCCCGTTGCTATTGTGCTTGCGGTGGGCGTGATCGGGTGGTTTCTCGGGGGTGCGCCGTCAGAATTTAAATTTCCGAGACGAGGCGAGTTCTCAGTTGAGGGCGGCGGATCGTTAACACCTGAATTCTTGGCAGTCCTGCTCGGACTAACGCTCTACACGTCGTCGTTCGTGGCTGAAATCGTTCGTTCGGGCATTTCGTCGGTGGCACAAGGCCAAGGCGAAGCAGCCCAAGCCCTCGGGCTGTCTAAAGGCCAGGAGATGCAGAAGGTGTTGCTGCCGCAAGCGCTGCGCGTAATCATCCCCCCGGTAACCAGCCAGTTTTTAAATCTCACCAAAAACTCGTCCCTTGCCGTTGCCATCGGCTATCCCGACGTGGTGTCGATTGCGAATACGGCTCTGAACCAGACCGGTCGCGCCGTTGAATGCATCTCGCTGATCATGCTCGTGTACCTCATCACGTCGTTGTCCACCTCGATATTTATGGGCTGGTACAACTCAAAATCAGCCATTCAGGAGCGCTAGATCATGGCTGAAACCATTGTTTTCCAATCGCTACCTGCGCGCCCTGCGCCCACTAAAACCGAAGGACTTGTGCCCTGGGCCAAGGCCAATTTGTTTGCCAATTGGCAGAGCACAATCACTACTTTCATTGTCGGCGGCGTGTTGCTGTATTTCGTGCCGCAGTTCCTCAACTGGGCGATTTTGACGGCCACCACTGTGCCCAATGCCGATGCTTGCCGCGCACCCGGTGTCGGTGCCTGCTGGGGTGTGATCACCGAAAAGTATCGGCTGATTATTTTTGGTCGCTATCCGCTCGAAGAGCAATGGCGTCCTTTAGTTGCGACGCTAATGTTGCTGGCGCTGTTGATCGCAAGCTGCACCCGCGCCTTCTGGAACAAGTGGCTGCTGGTGATGTGGGCCGTTGTGATCTCAGTGTTCTTCGCGCTGATGTACGGCAATGTTTTGGGCCTCACCAAAGTCACTACGGACCGTTGGGGCGGCCTGCCGTTGACGATCATGCTCTCGTCGCTGTCGATGGTCATGGCATTTCCATTGGCCATTGGCGTTGCACTGGGTCGCCGCTCAAAGCTGCCCGCAATCCGCACGTTTTGCACGATTTACGTCGAGCTGATTCGTGGCGTTCCGCTGATTTCGGTGTTGTTCATGGCATCGTTCATGTTCCCGCTGTTCATGCCGCAGGGCGTGACGATTGACGTCTTGATTCGGGTGTTCGCCGGCCTGACGCTGTTCGCTGCAGCGTACATGGCTGAGGTGGTTCGCGGCGGGCTCCAGGCGATTCCAAAAGGGCAAGCCGAGGCAGCAGCATCACTCGGTTTATCGTACTGGCAAACACAGGGCACCATCATCCTGCCGCAGGCGCTAGCGCTCGTGGTACCGAGCATCGTGAACAACTTTATCGGTCTGTTCAAAGACACATCCCTCGTTGGCATCGTGTCCCTGTACGAGCTGACCGGCGCGCTCGGTCTGGCGCTAAACGGTGACGCTGACTGGCGTCCCTTTAAGCTCGAGGGTTATGTTTTCATCACCTTCATCTACTTCGCCTTCTGTTTTGCCATGAGCCGCTACAGCTTGTGGATCGAGAAGCAGGTCAACAAATCCAAACAGCGTTAGTCGAGATCTACCTATGAGCACCAATCTGGAAGGCGCCAAAGACGCTATCGTTTTCGATAAAGTCAACAAATGGTATGGCAACAGTTTTCATGTCCTGCGCGACATCAATCTGAACGTCAAACAAGGCGAACGCATTGTGGTCTGCGGACCATCCGGTTCCGGCAAATCAACGCTGATCCGCTGCATCAATCGCCTGGAAGAGCATCAGGAAGGCCACCTGATTGTTAACGGCACCGAACTCACCGACGACGTCAAAGCCATCGACAAAGTCCGCAAAGAAGTCGGCATGGTGTTCCAGCAGTTCAATCTGTTCCCTCACTTGACCGTACTCGAAAACTTGACGCTATCGCCGATGTACGTCGGCAAAATGCCGAAAAAAGAAGCCGAAGAAAAGGCGATGATTCAGCTCAATCGCGTGCGCATCGCCGAGCAGGCGAGCAAATACCCGCTGCAACTCTCCGGCGGCCAGCAACAGCGCGTGGCGATTGCCCGCGCACTGTGCCTCACGCCAAAAATCATGCTGTTTGACGAGCCCACCTCAGCGCTCGACCCAGAGATGATCAAAGAAGTGCTCGACGTGATGGTCGCCATGGCCGATCAGGGCATCACCATGATCTGCGTCACCCACGAAATGGGCTTCGCCAAGGCCGTCGCCGACCGCGTGATCTTCATGGATCAAGGTCAAATCGTCGAACAAAACAATCCGCACGACTTCTTCAACAATCCGCAAACGGACCGGTCGAAAGACTTTCTGTCGAAAATTTTG
>JBDSYI010000437.1:0-1732 GCA_039925745.1 Casimicrobium sp.
CCCGCCGCGCGCACTTTATGGCGAAAAACGCCCTCTGCCGTCGGGCTGCGGCAGATGTTGCCCATGCAGATAAAAACGATACGGGTTTTGTCATTCATGGCTAAAGTTTAGAGCTGATCGGACTATACGACTGTAGCAATCGCCCGAAAATCGCGCTGTCGCAAAAAGGCGGCTGATTGCGTCTGTACACCTGTGTCACTGCTGCAAACGGAGGCGTTATGTCACGCGTTGTAACCATCACAATTTCCAAAGAAACACTGACCTGGACGGACTTTGAAGTCGTCGGCGCCGACGATATCGAGGACGGCGACGCTCAGGCCGGCGCCCGGATCAGCGTTTCGTGGTCGCAAACCGGCAACGCCCTCACCGCCGATATTCAGGTGCAACACACGGCAAGGGTCGAGAGCGGCAAAGCACAAACCGACGCCTTACTGCGTCATGAACAGGGTCACCTCGATCTCGGCATTCTTGGGGCACGACGTATCAAGGTCGACATCGAGGCAGGCACCAGCCCCGACAACGCCCGAGTCCAGCACAACGCGCGTCTCTCCGCAGCAAACATCAGATACGACACCGAAACCAACCACAGTGCCAACACCTCCGCGCAAGGCACGTGGAACATCGCGCTGACCGCGGCGCTGGCGATGGCGGTGCCTCCTGCGGCGGTGAATGGTGTGACGTTATAGGCTGCAACCCGGCAGTCATAGACGCAGCCAATATTCTCACCGACGCTGGCGGAAGTCTGCTGAGGCGCTAGAACGGGTCAGTACAACGCACGCCCAGCGGCATAACAATCCCTGGGCCGTCTTCCGTGTACAACTGCTTCACGCCATGCTCAGCGCAAGTTGCGATGATGAGCGCGTCCCAATATTGCATTTGGTGCGCTGTGGCTAACTCCAGCGCTCCGTCGTGCGCTGCCAATGATGACGCCACTGGTGGCATCAGCAACTTCCAGGCGCTGATCACTGCCTCAGCCTCCGCCCGAGTTGTGTGCTTGCGCCGAATTGCAACATTGAAGAACTCGCCGTACACGTGCGCGCACACGGGCCAACTTTCTCGCGAAGCTTTCGTTATCAACCGCAACGCAATGGTCTGTTTTTTTGAATCTGAAGCATCGGCTGCGTACACAAGAATGTTCGTATCAAGCGAATTCATACGTCATTCATCGTACGCATCAGAGCGCTCGAACTTCTTGCCATAGGGTTTGCTGAAACGAAATGACAACGCCTTCTTTATCAACGCCTCGCGCTCATCTTTGGTCATCGCAGTGGGCGGATCGGCGCGCACAAGCTTGAGCGACGGTTTGCCACGACGCGTGATGATGATCTCCTTGCCTGACTCGGCAAGGCTCGCAAAATGCGCAAAGTTATGAACCGCGTCGCGCGCGGTGATGGTTTCAGTGATCGTCGAATCCATGTCTGACACTAATCCCCAATTTCAGGATTGTCGAAATGTATCACATGATGTTATACAAGTACCAATAACTTATCCCCGCGTGTGGGGAGTGCGTCAGAGCGCGCACCATCGACCCGGAACATCAACCGCCTATCCGTCGCCGCAACGGTGCGCATTCCGATGCGCACGCTATTTACTACAGTTTCTACCGTCACCAAACTACAAAATTACACGGTCGGTAGCAACGGAAAATTTAATTCGCGACACCTGTTCCCGAGATCCTCCACCGGAACCGCCCAGCTCTGCTTCGATGATGGCCAATTTGAATTTTGCTCCA
>JBDSYI010000438.1:0-10514 GCA_039925745.1 Casimicrobium sp.
GCGGGCTATTTCCGTCGCGTTGACGCCATCCTCATGCGGGTGATGGACGGCATGATGGCGATCCCCGGTATCCTGCTCGCGATTGCGCTGGTCGCCGCGTGGGGTGCCAAACTCTCCACCGTGATCATCGCTATTGCGGTGCCCGAGATTCCGCGTGTGACCCGATTGGTGCGCGCGTTGGTGCTCTCGATTCGCGAAGAGCCGTACATCGAAGCTGCCATTTCAGTTGGAACGCCAACATGGAAAATTTTGCTTAAACATGTGTTGCCCAATTCGATTGCGCCGATGGTGGTACAGGGTACTTATGTTTGCGCGTCGGCAATTTTGCTAGAGGCAATTTTGAGCTTTCTCGGACTGGGACTGCCGAGCGAAATTCCGACCTGGGGCAACATCATGGCCGAAGCGCGTGTAGTGTTTTCCAGTGCGCCGCACAACATGTGGTTCCCTGGAATTTTTCTCGCGTTGACCGTACTTGCCGTAAATATGCTCGGTGATGGCCTGCGTGACACGCTCGATCCAAAATTCAACAAGCGCGGGGAAAAGCGATGAGCGCCGTCCTCTCCGTTCGCAATTTGAGCGTCGCGCTCCCGAGTGGTGCAGATCGCCCGTTCGCCGCCCACAACATCAGCTTCGACGTCAACGCGGGTGAAATCCTCTGCCTGCTTGGCGAATCCGGCTCGGGAAAATCAATCATCTCATTCGCGGTGATGGGTTTGCTGCCCGACAACGTGCGGGTGTCGGCGGGCGAAATATTGCTGGGTGACGAGAACCTGCTCACGTTGTCGCCCGCCGCGTTGCGTAGCAAACGCGGCGATGACATTGCGATGGTGTTCCAGGAGCCGATGACAGCGCTAAACCCTGTCATGACCTGTGGCGATCAGCTGGATGAACTGCTCGCCGAACACACACAACTCTCGGCCAACGAGCGCAAAGCCAAAACGCTCGCCATGTTCGAAGCAGTGAAACTGCCTGAACCCGAGCGCATTTTCTCAAGTTATCCGCATCAGCTCTCGGGCGGACAGCGTCAGCGCATCATGATCGCGATGGCGCTGATTCTTGAGCCGAAGCTTTTGATTGCGGACGAACCCACCACCGCGCTCGATGTGACCACGCAAGCCGAAGTGCTGGAGCTGATCAAAACGCTGCAGCGCGAACGCGGCACCGCGGTCCTCTTCATCACACACGACATGGGCGTCGTCGCCGAGATTGCCGATCGTGTGATCGTGCTGCAAGATGGCAAACAGGTCGAGGCGGGCACCAAGGATCTGGTGCTGCGCCAGCCGCGTGAGGCATATACGCAAATGCTGATCGCATCTGTGCCCGGCACCGAACCACCGGCCGAAGGCACCCTGCATGAAGGGGCAGCGTTGTTAACCGTGACCGGTCTCGGGAAAACTTATTCGAGCGGCGGATGGTTCCAGAAGAAGCGCAGCACCGAGGCGGCCAAGGGCGTGAGCTTTACGCTGCATCCCGGCGAAACCGTCGGCATCGTCGGCGAATCTGGCTCTGGAAAAAGCACCGTCGCGCGCTGTATCACGCGGCTGATTGATCCGACTGTGGGCGACATGCAGCTCGGCAACACGCAGCTCGACAGCGTCTCCCGCGACAGTCTCAAACTCGCGCGCAAACGCATTCAGATTATTTTTCAGGATCCGTATCGTTCGCTCGACCCACGTCAGCGCGTGGGTGAGGCCATCATCGAAGGCCCGCTCAATTTCGGCGTCTCACGCAATTCCGCGATGACGCGCGCCAGAGAGCTCATGAACCTCGTGCGTCTCTCTCCCGATGTCCTCTCGCGCTACCCGAGCGAATTTTCTGGCGGGCAACGGCAGCGCATCAGCATCGCCCGAGCGCTCGCGCTTGATCCCGAAGTCTTGATTTGTGACGAAGCCGTCTCCGCGCTAGACGTATCGGTACAGGCGCAAGTGCTCAGGCTACTCGAAGAAATTCAGGCACAACTTAATCTCGCGATATTGTTCATCACGCATGACCTGCGCGTCGCCGCGCAAATATGCGATCGCGTGCTCGTGATGCAGCGCGGCACGGTAGTGGAGCAGGGCACCGCACGAGACGTGTTCATCACGCCGAGGCATGCGTATACGCAGAGATTGTTGGCGAGCGCGCCCGGGCGTGGGTTTGAATTTGCGGCGCAATTGACTGGCGAATGAGTAGTTTTCTTCGGAGGCCTTAACCCCATTCGAGTCAGTACGTCGTTCATGTAGTCTTGCGTCACTAAACAAGGACTTGAACGATGACCTCCGTTTTTCCCAAATTTCTCGCGCTCGTCGCGGGAGTCGGCCTCCTTGGCGCTGCACACGGAGCCGACAGCACCATCAAACGTGTGACGCTCTACCCCGGCGTGGCTGCGGTCGAGCGCGTAGCACCCGTGGCCGCTGGGGCCAGCGAAGTGCGGCTGACTTGCCTGCCCGTTTCATTCGATGTCAATTCCATTCGCGTGGAAGCTGATGCCGGGATTCGTGTTGGGGACGTGAGCGTGAAGACGGTCGCGAAAGCCCTGGCTAAGCAGTGCAACGTCGGCTCTAACGACACGAAAATTCGCGACATCGAAGACCAGCGCGCAGCGCTTCTCGCGGAGGTGGCAGGTAACGACGCAGTGCTGGCCTATATCAAAGCGCTGAATTCTGCAGAAGGCGGTGCTGCCCGCGCCACAGCGGGTTCGGTGAGCAATCTGGACGCTGCGGTTGAGAGCGTGCGCCGCGCAGTCAGCACCACATTGGTCAAGCAGCAAAAGCTTGCCCGACAACGCGAATTGCTTGATCAGCAGATTGCCTTGTTGACAGCTCAAAACGAATTTGGCGGCGCCAAAGCAGACCAGTTTCGCGAAGTGACCGTTCGTGTGGCCGCAGGCAAAGCGGGCGAGCTGCGGGTCACTTATCAGGTTAACGGACCCGGTTGGAGTCCGACCTATCGCGCGGCGCTCGATTCGACTGCTGGCACCGTGAAGATGGAGCGTCTGGCGGTCGTCGCGCAAGCGAGTGGCGAGGATTGGCGTGGGGTGCAATTGCGTCTGTCGACAGCGCAGCCAAAGATAGGCGTGACGCCGCCCGTGCCGTACCCGTGGGAAATCAGCTTGCTGCCGCCGCAAAGCGCTATCAGCACGATGGCTGCACCCGCATCACCTCCGATGGCCCCGATGCCCATCATGGCGAGAAGCGCAAAGGAATCGAACGAACCGAGCTTCGATGCCAGCGTGTTTGAAGGCACCTACAGCACCGAATTTGAAGTGCCCGGCGCGGTTGATCTGGCGTCGAACGGTCAGCGCATCACGTTGCCGCTGGGCAGTCAGACGATGACGGCCAAAGTGTTCAGTCGCGTCGTACCGAATGTATCGAATGAGGCATTTGTAATGGCTGACGTTGCGCGTCCCGAAGGCGTGTGGCCGCGTGGCGATTTGCAGCTTTTGCGTGACGGTGCGTTGGTGGGTAAAACGGTTTGGAATGTCGGCGACGAAGGAACGATCAGTCTTGCTTTCGGACGCGATGAATCGCTGCGTGTTCGAGTAGAACCGCAGAAGACGCAGAGCGCGACGGCAGGATTTATCGGCAACCATCAGGAGCGCGAATGGCACCGCGCGTACACGATTGAAAATCTGCGCAAGACGGCGGCAAATATCGAGGTGCTGGAGGCCACGCCCGTTGGCACCGATGCTGACATCAAGGTGGAACAGAAATTCAGTCCACAACCTACCGAAAAGGAGTGGAAAGCCAAACGTGGCGTGGTGGCATGGACCGAAACGCTCGCGCCCGGAAAAAGCGTAAAACTGTCCGCAGACTACAAAGTGACTTATCCGAAAGACGCGAGAATTGGCGGATTATGATTTTTGAGGGTAGGCTGATGAAAACCACGCTTACACGCATCATTTTTGTCGCTACCTTGCTGTTAGCAGGCGTGTTTGTGTATGTGACAAGTCAGGCGTTGCCCGATCGCGTGGCGTCTCACTTTGGCGCATCGGGACTGGCTGATTCGTTCATGACGCGAGGTGGCTATCGAACGTTCATGCTGTTTTTTGTTGTTGGCTTCCCACTGATATTGGCGGTCGTGTCGGCGGGCGTCTTTCGTAGCGCCAGTGCCAGCATAAACATGCCGAATCGCGACTATTGGCTTGCCGATAGTCGGCGTGAGGCAACCGTTAGATTTTTGATTGATCATATGACGCGTCTGACCATCGGCTTGACCGTGTTTTTGTGCGTTGTTCACAAACTCGTGGTGGATGCCAATACGCGTACTCCGCCGGCGCTCGACAACGCTTCGATCATCGCCACGTTGGTGGTGTTTGCGGTCGGTATGGCGCTGTGGATCGGTTGGCTGTATTTCGTGTTTCGGCTTCCGGTCAAGCGATAACGAAAGTTTGATGTTTCGGTGTGCATCGAACCCTCCGCCGTAACGCCACGCTAGACTTTCATTATGTTCTCGAGCCTCATTTCCCTCGCGCTGCTCTACCTTGCCGCACTCGCCGCACTTGCCGAACTCGCCGCCCTCGCAGGTCAGCGAGCCTATTTCCGCAAAGGCTTGCTGACCAATCTCACGAATCCGAAATCGCTCGCATTCTGGACCAGTGTTGCGGTGGTAAGCCTTGATCCAAATGCAGCGTTGGCGACGCGAATGTCCGGGGTGATGATGGTTGGCTTGATGGGCCTCGCCTGGCATATCGGACTCGCCGATCTGTTCTCAACGCCTCCGGCGCAGCGCGCTTACAGGCGTGTAAAGCCCGCGCTGTCGTTGCTTACGGGAGTTGTGATGGGGACGTTTGGAACGCGGCCTTTGCTGGCGCTGCGTGGATGACGCTTTGAGCGATTCAACGCTTGGCAAACAGCCGACGACGGTGTCGCCATTGGCGCTTGCCTTCGCGCTTTCACTCGGCGCCGCAGTGTCACTCGGCATTACGCGATTTGCTTACGGATTATTGTTGCCACCGATGCGCGAAGATCTCGGTTGGTCGTACACGTTTGCAGGCAGCATGAATACGTCAAACGCACTTGGCTACTTTGTCGGCGCATTAATCACGCCGTGGCTAATGCGCCGATTTAGCGCGTCGTCGGTGATGGTGTGGGGCGCACTGAGTGCGAGTGTGTTCATGGGCCTGTGCGGCTTTTTTACCGATGGCACGATGTTGCTCGTGCAGCGTTGCGCGGCGGGTGTGGCGAGTGCGACAGTGTTCATCACCGGCGGGGTTCTTGCGGCGCGATTGGGGGCGCTGGACGCCAGTCATGGCAACCGAAGCGCTCTGCTGCTGGGCATTTATTACGGCGGCTCAGGCATCGGCATTACGGCGTCGGCATTGCTGGTGCCAGCATTGCTAAATGCGATGGATAGCCGCCATCAGTGGCTCGGTTTCGCCAGTTGGGCATGGGCGTGGTGGGCGTTAGGGTTGCTCTGCATTGCCGGGAGTCTGGCGCTGATCTGGCCGGCTCGCGTGATGCGGCCCATGGTGCCTGCGGCGTCCACCTCGTCTTCTGAAAAATCGCATCTGCGTTTGCGTGACTTCGCGTTCTCACTTGCGGGCTACACCATGTTTGGCGTGGGCTATATCGGATACATGACGTTTGTGATTGCCTTGCTGCGAGAGCAGGGCGCGAGCGCGGCGCAGATCACGACGTTCTACGCGTTGCTCGGTGTCGCCTGCATGGCATCGTCGAGGGTCTGGGCAGGACTCCTTGCGCGGCACCAGAGCGGTCGTGCGCTGGCGACGCTCAATGCTTTGCTGGGTGTTGCGACGATTCTGCCCGCGTTGACGAGTGCATGGCCCGTGGTGCTGCTCTCTGGCATTGTGTTTGGCGGCGTATTTTTGTCGGTGGTGGCATCGACGACTGCGCTGGTTCGCCACAACCTGCCTGCGAGCGATTGGGTGAGGGGCATCAGCGCGTTCACCACGGTGTTTGCTGTGGGGCAGATCGTCGGGCCGGTGGTGGTCGGATGGATTGCTGATGCATCATCGGGGTTGTCGGTGGCGGCCAACGCGTCGGGGTTGCTGGGCTTGCAGCGCGGATTGGTCTTTTCTGCCATTGCGCTTTGGTTGGGAGCGATATGTGCGAGCCAGCAGCGGGCGTTGCAACCTGCGGCATAGCACTGGAAATTTCGCGCCGACCGGCGTAAACTGAATCGCAGCGACGCTGATTTCGCGTTGCGTTTCCGCCTGTTGCTACGTGCCGTCGTGATCGCCAGAAGTGCCCCCCATGCCAACTGTCTCCTTCGCTCCCCAGCTGCAACGCCATGTTTCCTGCCCGACGCAGAACGTGTCGGCAGCGAGTTTGGGCGAAGCGTTAAAGGCTGCATTTCTTGCGGCACCGGTGATGCAAAGCTACGCACTGGACGAGCAGGGACATGTGCGAAAGCACGTTGCAGTATTTGTGAACAACGAGATGATTGCTAGTCGCCGCGATCTGTCGCTGGCAGTGGGCGCGAACGACGTGATCATGGTGATTCAGGCATTGAGCGGAGGATAGTTTGTCGACATTATTGGTTGCATCTCGCAAGGGATTGTTCACGGCTGAACGTAATTCAACCGACGGCAAATGGCGAATAAACGGCCATCATTTTCACGGTGAACCGGTGACGCAGGTACTGGCCGATCCGCGCGATGGCAGCTGGTATGCCGCACTTCGGCTCGGCCACTTTGGCGTGAAGATGCGACGCAGTACAAATCGCGGCCTGAGCTGGGTCGAGACGCCCGCACCTGCGTTCCCGCCCAAGCCGACGGCAGGCGAATGGGCCGACGATGCGACACCGTGGACGGTCGACCTTGTGTGGTCACTTGCCGCAGGCGGCGCGCATGAGCCAAACACGCTGTGGGCGGGCTGCATGCCAGCGGGGCTGTTTCGATCTGAGGACGCTGGTGACAGTTGGCAGTTGATGGATTCGCTTTGGTTGGATGCGCGTCGCAAAGGCTGGTTCGGCGGTGGCAACGATCATCCCGGTTTGCATTCGATTTGTGTTGATCCCATCCACCCTCAGCGGCTGACGATCGCGATCTCCTGCGGCGGTGTCTGGAAGAGCGAGGATGCTGGCAAAGGCTGGGGATTATTTGGCGCCGGCATGCACGCGCCCTACATGCCGCCCGATGTCGAAGAAGACCCGAACACGCAGGATGTGCATTCGCTCTCGATGTGTGCAGCGCATCCGCACGTGATGTGGGTCCAGCATCATGCCGGTGCCTATCGCAGCGTGGATGGCGGCTTGAATTTCACGCGGTTAACGCCGCCGCTACCGAGTGATTTCGGTTTCGTTATCGTGGCGGATCCGGTGAATCCGCTGCGCGCTTGGGTTGCACCCGCGCTGGCCGACACGTTTCGGTATGCCCCTGACGGGGCGATGTGCGTAATGCGCACTAATGATGGCGGCAATTCGTGGCAGGCATTTCGCAACGGTCTGCCGCAATCGCACGCCTACGACCTCGTCTATCGGCATGGTCTAACGCTGGCACCGGATCGCAAAACGATGGCGATGGCCTCGACGACGGGGAATGCGTGGACGAGCGAGGATGCCGGGGAAAATTGGGCTGTGCTCGAGGCGCAATTGCCGCCTGTAGCAGCAGTCGCCTGGGCATAGTCGGGAATACAGCTTTTTCGTGAAATGACGGCTGATAAGGGGGTAGATGCTCATTTTTCCAGTTATCGGTTATTGTACTAATTGCTTGCCAGCCCCTATGCAATAGACGTTTAGCGTAAAAGCTGTTAAAAAATGAGTGAGAAAAACGGTGACATGGTCGAATACATCGCGTTTCTGCGCGGCATCAACGTGGGCGGACACAACGTCAAAATGGACGTGCTGCGTGAGCAATTCACAGGCTTGGGACTGACGAAAGTCGAAACGTTCATAGCGAGTGGCAATGTGATTTTTGAATCGCGCAACGCGGACGTGGCCACGCTTGAAGCGAAGATTGAGATGCAACTGGGCGCGGCGCTGGGCTACGAGGTCGCGACGTTTGTTCGTGCTCGAGCCGAGGTTGCAGACATTACGGGTTACGTGGCTTTTTCTGACGAAAAATTGGCGAGTGCCGGCGCGTTTTGTGCGGCTTTCATCAAGGCGCCGTTGACTGCGGGGCAGTTGATTACGCTGCAACAATTCACCACAAACGTGGATGAGTTTCACGCCAAGGGTCGCGAGATTTTCTGGCTATGCAAAGTTCGCCAGAGTGAATCGAAATTTTCCAACGCGCAGTTTGAGCGGAAGTTGGGGATTGCCGCGACGTTTCGCAGTATGACGACAGTGAGAAAACTCGCGGCGAAATTCCCGTCGCGATAACTGAAGTGGCAAAGGCTTCCGTGCGCTCGACTGCGCTACATTGCTACATCAACGTTACGAAATTTTATTGACATGCGCATTGCAATCGGCGGCTTTCAACACGAGACCAATACCTTCGCGCCTTCGCGTGCGACGTACGAGCGATTCGTTCAGGGCGGCGGCTGGCCGCCCGTCTCCGTCGGAAACGAAATTTTCGAGCGCTTTCAGAATCAAAATATTCCGATTTCGGGATTCATGAATGAAATGGGTTCCGCACACACACTAGTGCCCACGGCATGGGCCGCAGCGAGCCCGAGCGCGCAGGTGACGGACGATGCCTTTGATCGGATCGCGGGCGCGATTTGCGAGGGCATTCGCAAAGCCAACGCCGACATGGTCTACCTTGATCTGCACGGCGCGATGGTGACCGATTCACATCCCGATGGCGAGGGCGAGTTGTTGCGACGTGTGCGCGCAATCGTTGGGCCAAAAATGCCGATTGCCGTGAGCCTGGATCTGCATTCGAACACCACGCCTGAGATGTTTGCGCTCGCTGAAATGCTGGTGGCGTATCGAACTTATCCGCATATCGACATGGCCGAAACGGGGGCCCGCGCGGCTTTTTATTTGAAGCGACGAATCGAAGGGATGGCCGCACCCGTACTTGCGTCGCGGGTGTTGCCGTATCTGATTCCGATCACCGCGCAATGCACTGATTTGTTCCCCGGCAATGACATTTACAAATTGGTCGGACAGCTTGAATCAGCCAGCGTGCAGAGCGCGTCGTTTACGCCAGGATTTCCGGCGGCCGACTTCGAAGGCTGCGCACCGGTGGTGTGGGCCTACGGTGTCAACGAAGCGGCGGCGAGTGCGGCGGCAGAAAAACTGGAGCGTCGCGTCCTCGCCGCAGAAGGCGAATGGGACGCTCGCGTGTTGACCGCTGTTGAGGCCGTGCGCGAAGCGCAATTGATTGCCAAGACCGCACGCAAGCCCGTCGTGATTGCCGATACGCAGGACAATCCCGGCGCCGGCGGCGACAGCGACACGATGGGCATGGTGCGCGCGTTACTCGAATGCCGCGCTGAACGTGCGGCTACGGGCCTTATCGTTGACGGCGCAGCAGCGAAGGCCGCACACGAGATCGGCATTGGCAAAACGCTTAATTTCGCGCTCGGTGGCAAGAGCCGCATCCCTGATGATTCACCGCTGCAATTGCCGTGGACCGTAGAGGCGCTGCACGAAGGAAATTTCGCCGCGACCGGCCCGTTTTATCGTGGAATGAAAATGCGTCTGGGACCATCGGCGTGCCTGCGCTATCAGGGTGTGCGTATCGTGGTCGCGAGCTACAAAACGCAACTTGCCGACCAGGCAATGTATCGCTACGTAGGCGTGGAGCCTACAGAGCAGGCCATCCTGGTCAACAAAAGCTCGGTACATTTCCGTGCCGATTTCACACCGATTGCAGAGCGGATACTGGTCGCAAAAGCACCCGGCCCGATGGCGGCGGATCCCGCTGATTTGCCGTGGAAGCACTTGCGGCGGGGCATCCGGTTAAACCCGTTTGGCAAGCAGTTCTAATCTAGTCGTAGGCTGGATTCGCTACGGCTTCAAACACCCCACGCAGCGATGACTGTGCGTTGTTGGGTTTCGGACACTGCGAGGATATTTAATCGCAGCAGTGCCGTGCTCACGAACTAAAGTGGTTGCCACGCAGTTTTCCGCGTCGCCCGATACGACAACACTAACGCGCCGAGCAAAACAGTCGCCCCGACTAACGGTAACCAGCGATAGCCAGCCTTGGCAATGACAGCGCCGCCGACCGTTGTTCCAATGGCTTGCCCGAGATAAATCATGCTGGTGTTGAGCGCGATGCTTGCTCCTGCAAGCGCCGGTGAGGCCACGACAAGGCGTGCCTGTTGCGACGAATTGTTGGCGAAAACGCCGGCGCCCCAAGTCAGCGCGCCGACGATGAAACCGATCCACAGCGACCCAATGGCAGCGAGTGTCAGCATGCCTACGCACATCGAAATCATCGAGATCGTCACGTTGGACGTGGCCCCGCGCTGTCCGATCCGTCGCGTTGCCCACACGTTACCGATGACGCCAGCCAGACCGAATAGAACCAGCGCCAGCGACAACGTGTTTGGCGACGGATCAAGCGTATTAGCGACATACGGCGCGATGTAGGCAAACGTCGTAAATTGCCCCGACCCGGCGACCATCGTCACCAGCAAAATCGCGATCAACGTGGGATGCCGGACGATTCGTATCCA
>JBDSYI010000439.1:0-8647 GCA_039925745.1 Casimicrobium sp.
AGACGACATCATCCGAAAACTTGATCCGAAGTGGAACGGTGGAAAAGCGGAGCAAGTAGCGCCCCTAAATCTCGTCGAGCCAGAACCAGATAGTGAATCCCTACCGGCGTTCACGGAGACATTTGCGTTCGTACTTCAACCAACATACTTTCGGTCAGGCTTTTTCAATGTTGGCGTGACAGCTCAAAAGCATCTTGGCGCAGATGGCGAAACAATTGAATTGTTTCTAGGCAGCGCGAACAGGCCAGTACTTGGCATGATCAATCGTCGAGCAAACACAAATGGGACGCCACGAATAATGGGTGGAACAACGCTCAGGGACTGGTTTCAAAGTCAGGCTCACGAAATGGATGCTGTCGCTGTCCAAGTTCTCTCGCCCACTGCGATTCGCTTGCACACTAACTTCGTGTAATTCAGCTGCGCGCCTATGAAAGGCGCGCATCACTTGCTGACATTGCCGAAAAATTCGCCTTATGGAAGTCTCACGCCGCCTCCACCAACCCCGCAAACCGCCGAATCAAAACCGCCAGCGATTCCACCTCTAGCTTTGCAAACAAATTCGCGCGATGCGTTTCTACGGTGCGGGGCGACAGTGTGAGGGCGCGGCCGATTTCCTTGTTGGTTAGACCTGCGACGATGAGACCGAGCACTTCGCGTTCTCGTTCTGATAACAGTGCGTAGTGTTCGCGCGATTCGCGGTCGGCGTTGTTGCGTTCGCGGGAGCGAACGTGTTGGCGCACGGCGTTTTGCAGGGCCTCCAGCAGTACCTCGTCGTCGACCGGCTTTTCGAGGAATTCGGCGGCACCTGATTTGAATGCGCGACGGCACATTTCGACTGTGCCGTGGCCGGTGAGCATGATGATGGGCTGGTCAACGCCTTCGCGGATAAGCGTGTCGAGGACGGTGAGGCCGTTGATGCCGGGCATGCGCACGTCGAGCACGATGGCACCGATGCTGGCGCGGTCAAACTCGCGCATGAAGGCTTCGGGCGCGGCCCAGGTCTGCACGCGCAGGCCGACGGTGCTGATGAGCAGCGCGAGGCCGTCGCGTACGGCTGCGTCGTCGTCGATAAGGTGAATGAGCGGCGACAGGGATTGCATGTGGGTGGTCATGGTTCGACAAGCTCACTACGAACGGAGCGCGTGGCGAGCGGCAGCGCGATGGTGAATTCTGCGCCATGCGGCGAGCGGTTCTGCGCGCTGATTTGCCCGTCCATTTGGGTGACCAGTGATTCGCACACGCTCAAACCGAGGCCTAACCCCAGTCCATCCGTGCGCGTTGTGAAGAACGGTTCGAACAGACGCGGCAGCGCGTCCTGCGCGATGCCTGGCCCGTTGTCGGCGATGCGCAGTTCGCCGTGCGTTGCGGTTTGTGAAATGGTGAGCGTGAGGCGTCGGTCGTCGCTCTGCATTTGATCGAGCGCATGCAGCGCGTTTGTCGCGAGATTGTGGATGACTTGCTCCAGCGCAACGGGGTCGGCCAGTACTTCACCGTCGCCGTCGCTCACCATTTCTGTGGTCACGCGATGCTCGCGACATTGCGGCTCCAGCAGATACAGCGCATCGCGCACGGCCTCGGCCAGACGCACGCGAACGCGCTCGGCGTGCATGTCCGGACGCTCGACCGTGCGGCGCAGGCGAGTCAGCACATCGGCGGCGCGGCGCGCCTGTTCACTTGCGCGCTGCATCGCGGTTTGTGCGGTGTCGATTTCGGGTGGAGATTCCTTGAGCAGGCGCACTGCTGCCTGCGTGTTGGCGAGCACGGCGGTAAGCGGCTGATTGAGCTCGTGCGCCATGCACGCCGCCAGTTCGCCCAGCGTGTTGAGCCGCGCGACCTGACCGAGCCGAAGCAGCTCTTCGGCGCGCGCACGTTCGCGACGCTGGTGCATGAGCGTAGCGAGCGCCACGAGCAGCGCCGCCGTGCCGAGCGCCCACGCGATCATCCAAAGCCACGGCAGCTCGGCCCAGCTCACGCAACGCGCAACGACCACGTCGAATGGCTGGCTCGCCGTAGCGAGGTGTTTGCGAAAATCAAAGCGCCAGCGCGCGTCAAAGATCTGGCCCGGTTGCAGCACGAACGATTGCCCGGCGTGTTCGAGCGTGACGCGCACTGTGCTGTCGCGTCCCTCGTTTGCCGCGTTACCCGTCGGCCAATCGCTCCACGGCACCATCGCGCGAGCATCGATTTGCAAGGCGTAACTGTTCGGAATCGCCGCGAGCACAATCCAGTAGTGACCCTGCTGAAAATCCACGGGCCCGAGCGCGGGGCGCGACGCGGCGCGTGACGCGTCCTCCGCCGCGTTGAGCGCAGCGTCATTTCCGGTGCTCGGCCAGCCCGCCGCCGGTGCGCGCTTTTCTACCGAAATGACTTGCGGATAAACCGATGACAGCCGACGCTCGCGTTCGGCCTCGGTGCTCTGTGATTGCAGCAGGCCGAGCGTGGCGAGCACGGCGTCGTGTTGCGACGCGCGCTGGCTAAGCAGGCGATGCATGATGCGCGCATCAACCTCGAACGATTCGCGCAAATGGGCGAGTTCGGCGCGTGCGAGCCACACGGCGCCGATAGAAGCCAGTGCTACCCATGCGGCGATCCAGGGCGCGTTTTGGCGCAGGCGAATAGTCATTCAACGATTGTCACATGGGTGATCAGCTTTACCATAAAACCCTTATTCAATAGGGGCTCAGGCTAATATGGAGCGTTTGTTGACTTTGTCATTTTTCTTGCTCTTGCCCTCATGCAGCGGCGTTTTCAGACAAAAGCGGATGACCTGAACATGGCAACCTGGATTAGAGTCGAGCGCTACCGTGCGCCTGCCTTTTCCAGCATCGCCACCATCTCGCGATAGCCACGCGATTTGGCGAGCGCGAGCGGTGTATTGCCCTGACGGTCGGTCAACTGCAAGTTGGCTTTGGCGTCAATCAACGCCTTTAATGTGGCCTGATGGCGCGCGCCGCCGTTGCCGAGTACGATGGATTCGATGACTGCTGTCCAGTGCAGATTGTTGACGTGATCGAGCGGCGCGCCAGCATTGATGAGTTGCCGGACCACGCCGTCGTGGCCGAGATGTGCGGCGGCGATCAGGGCGGTGCCGTCGTAGCGGCTGGTCGTCAGCTTGGCGCTGGCACCGAGCGACAGCAAAACGCGCAAGGTTTCTTCGTCGTCAGCGACCGACGCGATGGTGACGGCGTCGTAAATGTCCTTCTCCAGCAGACCGAGATTCGCGCCCGCTTTTGCCAGCGCGCGAATCACGGCACGCTGTTTCGAAAACGTGGCGACGTGCAGCGGGGTGCGACCGTAACCGTCGCGCGCATTTACGTCGGCCTTGCTCGCCACCAGCTTGTCAATCGCGGCGACGTCGCCGCGATGTGCGGCAAGGTGCAAACCGGTGTAGCGGGCGATTTCTAACGCGTCGGGCGCGACCTGCGCTAGGGCCGGTTCAGCATGCGTTGCAACGCCGATGGCCGACGCGATCATGAGCGAAAAGATGCGCAGGTTCATGTTGATGCGCTCCGCGTTACTTGAGTTGATCTTTGACTTTGTCGAGCGCGACCAGCGCGCACTGCTCATCCAGATTGCCGCCCGGTGCACCGCCAACGCCGACCGCGCCGATCACTTCGCTGCCTACCTTGATCGGCACACCGCCACCGAGCAGCAAGAAGCCGGGAATGTAGACGAGATTTGCCGCTGCCGGGTTCTTTTGCGAGCCGTCCTGCATGGCAAGTGTGGTGTTCTTGGCCGAGGCCGAGGTGAACGCTTTTTGCTGGCTCGCAGCGAGCGTGTGCGGACCGGCGTTGTCGGCGCGCTGCACGGCGCGCACACCACCTGCACGATCGACCACCGTCGCTGCGACCGCGTAGCCGTTGGCGCTGCACGCTGTGACGGTTGCGGCCGCTATTTCGTTCGCCAAGGCAAGCGAAATGTTGCGCTCAGTGCGAACGGATGAGTTTGGAGTTTGTGCGTGTGCGATGCCAGCGACGAGCGTCGCGGCGACGCCGATGGATAGGGCAATTTTTGTAAATCGTTGCATGGAAGTTCTCCCTGATTTGCCGCGCAATCAAAGCGTTGCGCGATGGGTAGAACGTTAAGTTTTACTGGCGTTGCTGACTATTCGGGCGGCTACTTGACGCGCTCCGTAGAACTACGGAGGGCAGGCCTGGGTAGGCGTTGCAGGCATCAAGGCGGCCAGCGGGAGACGGAACACTGCCGTCATCACCGCCAACGGCGCCCGCATGACCGGCTAAATTAACGGTGTCTGGTTTCTTAGTTGATATCGGAACAGCGGAAATGCGGCGCTGTTCGATGCACGGTGCCGAGTTGGCGAAAATCGCTACCGATAGAACGCCTCAACCTTGCCCTTCAGCTTGATCATCAATGGCTGGCCCCTGCGGTCGCGCGCTTTGCCCGCTGCGACTTTGATCCAGCCTTCGCTGATGCAGTATTCCTCTACGTCGGAGCGTTCTTTGTCGTTCCAGCGAATGCCGATGTCGCGCTCGAACACCGCGGCGATGTGATGCGGGCTGCGTGGGTCGATGGCGAGGCGGTCGGGCAGCGGTGGCAGATCAGTAGCAGCGGTAGCAGCGGCGGGAGCGGTGGATTCGTTCATGGACTTCTTTGTTGATCAGAATGTTTTGAGATTTGCGCGATTTTATGCGGTGTCTGACGGCGTGCGATCATGCAGTCTGTCAATAGCTTTTTTATGCGATCCATATTGCACCGGGGCTATTTCATATTAATGCACAAAGTCGACATCTTGATAAATTGCCACTTAAGCCCCGTAAAATATGAATTTCATCAAAAAGTTGTATCGGAATTTGGCGGATACAGCCTGTTACACATGCGATCCCGTCTCGTGGGGGTTTCCGTTACGCTCAATGGAACCTAAGTTGGGCGGCGTCACCTAGTCGGTGAACATTAACCCGATTCATTCAATCCGAATTAAAGCGAGCCGAGCCCACGTATGATTTCAGCGCAGCATTTAGCCTTTCGCACATTTCCCGCCTTGTTAGGCATCGCATTTTTACTCGGCTCTTCCGTCGCCAGTGCGCAGTTTGGCGGCAGCGGAGGGGGCAATCGACAGCGCGGCGGTTCCACCGAAAGAAATCACTCTGACACGCAGAAAACCGCCCGTAGCGAGCTTCCCGCCGAGTCAACTTACGAGCAGATCGAATATCGTTTGACGCTGCTGGAAGAGTCACTGAAATTAGCGCCTGAACAAAAGTCGGATTGGCAGAATTTTGCGATCAAGTCGCGTGCGTATGCAGCGGACATGGCACGTGAACATGCGCGAAACATGGCACCCACGACTTTCAGCGCGATGCAACCATCGGCGCTACAGCACGTTGGGCATGCGGTTGATACGGCGCGTAATCATTTGACTGCGCTAGAAGAAGTTGAAAGCGCCACGAAGGCGCTGCTTCAATCGTTGAATCCGACGCAGAAAGCCATCGCGGATATGCGCATTCCAACCATCGTTGCGCCGCGCCCCACCGCGCTTTTGCAAAAACCTTGAACGGCAACGTGCGGCGAATTCTCGGATGGATAGCGTGCTGATCAAATTCGAATTCTGGTCGCTCATTGTGTGCTCGATCATTGCACCGGTTGTGATCTTCGTTGTCTTGATGAAAAAACCTTCGATTGCCAGGTTTTCGGTCGCTGCATTTGGACTCTTTCTGGTGCTTTTGGCGGGCACAGATGTGGCGCTTTTGAAGTCGCTGATGCAGACTGCAAGACTGACGACATCACTCGTTGACGATCTCGTGTTTAGCTCGGAGTATTCGCTGGCGTTTTATTTACTGCCAGTGTTTTCGGCAAGTGTCGGCTGCAACCTGATTTCGCATGTGCTAATTGGGCACGTGCAGGCCGCAGAGCGCTCGCACGATAAGCACCCACGCGGACTTGAGATTCGGTGAACGTTAGCTAACGCTTCCGTAGACCCAGCGTCATCACAGTTCCCACGACGATGAGCGCGCCGACGACCTGAATCGGAGCGATTGTTTGACCAAGAATCAACCACGCAAGCACCAGCGCGAACACGGGTTCGACATTCATGATGGCGGAGTTGCCAACAACGCCAAACTTTGGCAGTACCGTGAACATGATCGTAAATGCGGTGCCGTAAAGAAACGTTAATGCACCCAACCCCCACCATCCGGCTGTCGCCTGCGGCAAGTGAAATCCACCTTGCGCCGCGACACCGACAAGTGCAACGACACCGGCGACGCTTAAAGTCGCAGTAGTGCGCACACGACCATCCACGTCGGCTGCTTCATGCTGCGTAAGCACTAGTACCACGCCGAACGTGGCCGCCGCCGCGAGCGCGAACGCGACGCCAACGCCCATCTGTAACCACTGCCCAGTTGCGCCTAACCCCGACGCCGCACCCAGAACATCGAGCGCCAAAGCCAGCCCAAACAGAATCACCGGCATAGCGATGAGCACCGCACGCTCGGGCCGTTGCCCGTAAATTAGCCAGGCCCAGAAGGCAGTCCAGATGGGGTAGGTGTTGAATGCCAGTAGCGCCAGCGCCACTGGCACTCGGGCGACGGCCGAATAAATCGACAGACTTTGCAGCCCGATCAATAACCCGATGCCGGGCAATACCCAACGTTGTCGCGCGCTGAACTTCGGGCGTATGCCAGCGCTCAAGACGATCACGGTCACGACCAGTGCGGTAATCAGGCTGCGCGCCGCGACTGCCGTTGATACATCGACGCCATTGTTGAAAGCCAGCCGCGCCGCGACGTGATTGCCGCCCATCATCAGCGCAATCAACATGAGCGTCAGGAAGGCCGCGAAAGTAAGGGGACGACGAAGTGGAGGAGGCGACATGTGTGTGATGCGTCAGATTCTGCAAAGGAGCGCTGTGAATAGGGCGACGTTAGCGTTGCGCTGCAAAATTTCCGCATCGCAGCTTAAAGGTGCAATGCTCTCTTAAATCGTGCTCTATTCCGCTCTGTCATCGCAAGAACCGAAATTTGTCGGTATCGGGCGGACTTTAGGCGTACGTAAAGCTTGACCGTGCGACGCCCGGCGAGCACAAAACTGGCGGGTAGCAGGCTTAAGGCTGAAGCGGTCTGCGAAATCGGACGTTACGGCTGTCGACCGAATCCGATACATTCATCGCTCGCGTTTCCGATCGTGCGGCCATAGGGGTCGATTGCGTTGTGAAAAATCGCTTCAGGGCCTAAATGCCGACTTCTCATAATCACCACATACGACGCAGCTTTCGTCGCCTTGCAAGGCACGCGCTATCCATCATTGCCGCGCTATTGATCGGAACTGCAATCGCCACCGATGTGCGCGCGACCGAAAACACGCTGCGCCCTACCGAATCTGATCTCTGGCAGCCGATTGAGGCGTCTGCCATCGCGATCGGTGCTGAGCGCGTTGTGGTTCCGAATCTATACAAAACGATGCGACTGAATCGTTCGAATCTCGCTAGCTTGCTCGCGAAGGCTCCGATGGAGTTCACCGAAGCCGCGCGAGCGGCTCCTCCGATCATCACGTTGCCGATGCCAGATGGCACGCTGGCGCGGTTCACGTTTGTCGAGTCGCCGATTGTTGAACCAGGTCTCGCAGCGCAGTATCCCGATTTCAAAACCTATAGCGGACAAGGTATTGATGAGCCTGCGGCAACCGTGCGATTTGACTGGATGCCCAACGGGTTTCATGCAATGGTGTTGTCGCCGTCAGGCACGGTGATGGTTGATCCGTACGCGCCGGATAACGTCACCGACTATTCGGCGTACTGGAAGCACGACGCCGTTCGCAGTTCGCAGCCGTTTATCTGTCACGTAGGCGACTATGTGGACGATCATTCTCCGAAGCATCTGAACACGCAGACCGCTGGAAAAATGGTTACACCTGGCGCGGCGTCCGGTACCACGCTTCGAACTTATCGCCTCGCGCTTGCGGCGACCCATGAGTACGCCGCTGCGGTCGGTGGCAACACGGTTGCAGGCACGCTGGCCGCAGAAGTGGTGGTGATGAATCGCGTGAACGGCGTGTTCGAGCGCGAGCTGGCGATCCGTATGGTCATCGTCGCGAACAACGGTCTGATCACCTTTGCCGGCAACAACACTGGGTGTAGCGGCGTGGCCTGCACTGCTGCCAATGATCCTTACAGTAACGACGATGGCGCTGCCATGCTTGACGAGAATCAGATGACGATTGACGGCATCATCGGTTCTGCAAACTACGACATTGGCCACGTGTTTAGCACCGGAGGCGGTGGCATTGCCACATTGCAGAGTCCGTGCCGCACAGGGCTCAAAGCGCGCGGCGTCACCGGCATGAGCAATCCAGTCGGTGACGTGTTTGCCATTGATCTGGTTGCCCATGAGATCGGGCATCAGTGGGGTGGCAATCACACTTTCAACACAACCGCTGGATATTGCGGCGGTGGTAATCGTGCGCAATCCGCGGGCTATGAACCGGGGAGCGGAGTCACCATCATGGCCTACGCGGGAATCTGTGATGCCCAGAATCTGGCCAACAACAGCATCGACACGTTTCACGTGAAGAGCCTTGAGGAGATGATTGCCTATAGCCAGACCGGCAGTGGCAACAGCTGCGCTGCTACGACCGCCACTGGCAATCTGCTTCCGGTGGTCACCGGGCCGGGCAATTTCACGATTCCGAAAGGCAC
>JBDSYI010000440.1:0-6717 GCA_039925745.1 Casimicrobium sp.
GGCGGCGTTGAAGGCGAACGGTTCTGGCAAAAGCTGCGCGGCGAAGACGTGCAAACGCGCGAAACCAGCACGTCCTCCATCAACCACTCGCATGTGCTCGCGCCTGACAAGCGCACCCATGTTCGCGCACAAGCCGTCCTCTCAAGCCTCACGCAAAAGGCCGCAATGCGATTGCGCGATGGTGAGTTCATCACCTCCGACGTGTCCATTTTTCTTAAATTGCGCGGCGGCGAAAAACACAAAGCCCACCAACGCATTGACGCCACCGATCGCACGCCACACATTCTCGATGTGGTGGACAAGCTCTACGCGAAGCTCCTCGAAGATCGCACCGTCCGGAACGGCTCACCGATGGCCGTGGGCATGGCCCTCGGCAATCTCGCGCCGCGCGAGGGGCAATCGCTATCGCTGTTCGATGCACAACCCAACACCGAAAAGCTCGACAAAGTCGTCGATCAACTAAACCTCAAATACGGCAAGAACACGCTCTTCTGGGGCGGCGCGTTTAGTGCAAGGCAGAGCGCCCGAATGGCCATCGCGTTCAACCACATTCCCGATATGAAAGTGGAGTCCGACGAGACCGGGAAAGCGTTGAAGCCTCGTGATCCGTTGGTGAATGCGCGGAAATCGGTGTAGCTGGCGCAAGTAGTAGGGTAGGCACCCCGTGCCCACGCGTTGCCAGCTTGGCCATCGGTGGGCAGCGGCTGCCCACCCTACTCGCTGCGACACAAATCGTCGCTCCGCTATGGAAACTCTCTCCTGTTGCAAAGCAAACCAGGAGACCGAGCATGAGCGCAAGAATCCGTAAACGCGTCACACGTAAACAACCCGCGCCATTACAAGAAATCAGCACCGAAAGCGCGATCCTCGCTCCCTATCTGATCCGCTTCTATCTCGCCACGGCCAACGCCAAGAGCGAAGCGCTCAGTTCCGAAATCTTCAAACATCTCATCGGTCAAATCGTGTGGCCCGCCGATGCGCTGCGTCGCATCACTGCCTGCTTTCCCAAGAAGGACGGCGAGGACTATGACGAGCCGCCGCACTGGTTATCGCGTGATGTTGAGGGCCAAAGCTACACGCACTTTCCAACAGCCGTTCACCCCGTCGACAAGTTCCTGTCCGAGAAGAACTACCCGTTCCACACCGCGCTTCAGATGCTCTATATCAAGCGACAAGACTGGCTGCGAAACGTGTTGCATGTATCGCTAGCTGCCTGCCAGCAAACGCAAAACGCATTGGATCAAACAAAGATCGAACGCCTGAACGCCGTGGGAGAGACATTCGACTGGAGCGCCGACGATTTAGCTTTGGCAACGCTTGCGCTGCACACCGCCGAGTACATGAGTCTGTGCGAATGGCTAGACCAAATTCCAGACGTCGGGCGCGACGCTGCGCTAGCGTACAGCCGTGTGCTCGCGATTGATCGCCCGCGTCTGCGTGCGTGCTTTCGTGCGTCAGGCGCGCTAGCGACATCGGGCCTGTATCTCATTCAACGCGGACATGCGCACACACAGTCGTTTGCCGATACACCGCAGCTACACCCGAAGTTAATCGCTGCGCTGGACCATCAGAATTTTGACGCCGCGCGGCTCACCGATTTGCTCTTCAATCGCGGCCAGCCGTCCGCATTGAACGACGAAGACTTCTGTCATTTGCTCGACGATTCAGGCCCGCTTGCCACGTTGTTGCGAACCAGCGCAATGCAACAAGAAAAAGGCATCAACGTCCTGATCTACGGCCCGCCGGGCACCGGTAAAACCGAATTCGCACGCTGGCTCGCCGACACCGCATCGCTGCGCACTTTCGAGGTGCCCACCATCGACCCGGACGCGGAAAGCGGATCAACCGACCCGATCAATGATCGTCTCGGTCTCGTGCGAAGTTCGCAGCGGCTCATGCGCGGAAGCGTCGACGCACTATTGCTGTTTGACGAAGCAGAAGACGCGTTTCCCGTGCCGCTCTCAGTGTTCGGATTCTCATTCTCGTCGGACAAAAAGTCAGGGCATTCAGGCTCACGCAAAGCATGGATCAATCAACTGCTCGAAGAAACATCCGTCCCCATCATCTGGATCAGCAACGCAATTGACCACATGGACCCGGCATTTCTGCGGCGATTCACCTATCACCTCGAAATGCGTCGCCCCAGCCACCGTGTTCGGTTGCGCATCGCACAGCGACAAGCAAAATCGCTTGGCCTCGACAACGCCGTCGGCGAATCGCTCGCAGCCTACGCCGACGCCAGCCCCGCTGCCATTGGCAGCGCCCTGCGATTCGCATTGCTCGCAGGAGCGACATCGACCAGCTGCGAAGTCACTGCTAAAACGAACGAAAGCATCATCACCCAACAACAGCAACTCGCGGAGAAGAGTCTTCGCGCCGGGTTAGCCGCGGCAGGCTTAAAAGACTGCATCGACAGCCGCCTGAAACCCACACGCTACGACCCAACGCTCATCAACATCGCGCACGGGGTCACGTCTGAATCGCTGCTCGAAAACATGAAGCACCACCAAGCGATCAGCCTTTGCCTGTACGGCGTTCCTGGCACCGGAAAAACAAGTTTTGCCGAACACATCGCCGAACGACTCGACAAGCCACTGATCTATCGCCGTGCCTCCGACTTACAAAGCAAATGGCTAGGCGAAACCGAGAAAAATCTGCGCTCCATGTTTGCCGAAGCACAGTCCGAAAACGCCGTCCTGCTGCTGGATGAAGCCGACTCCTTTCTGTTCGACCGCACCCGCGCCGAACACTCGTGGGAGCGCAGCCAGGTCAATGAACTCCTGCAAAGCATGGAGCGCTTCGAAGGCATCTTCATTGCCGCCACCAACTTAATCGAAACGCTAGACAAAGCCGCGCTACGACGGTTCGCCTTCAAGCTCGAATTTCTGCCGCTCACGCGTGAGCAAAGGCACAGAATGATGCGAAGTTTGATTGCGGAAAATATTGATGAATCTGTTCTCGCAAGAGTTGATCGGATGGACGGGCTGACAGCAGGAGACTTCGCCGTAATCGCGCGACAACAGCGACTATCGAATGCCACAATATCCGCCACGAAAATGCTCGAACAACTTGAGGTGGAGCTTTTGTTGCGTGAGCCGAGGCGTGGGCGAGGCATTGGATTTGTTTGTTGAATCATTTCTGCCGCTCGCCGTATTCAAGTCGCCGTCATCCTCGCGAAAGCGGGGATCCCGCTGGTAATCCCCATGCGAAGCATCATTTCAGGCGCTACCCGTGGCTCTCAAACTGGATGCCCAGCCGCGCGGGAATGACGATACGCAATGTCGCAGCTATCCGGAACACACGATCTCAAGTCAAAACAATCGGTCACGCCAACCATGTTTCAGTCCAAAACCATAATCAATTCCACTGACCTCACCGCCGCCACGCACATTGCGCTGACGCCACAGACAGTGAGGGCGCTCCGGCAAATGATCGACGAAAGTCCCCCCAGCGTGTGGGAGTCGCGGCTTAGGTTTACTGCGCATCTCAAGCGGATTGACATTCCGTTCATCCTACATGGCGCGCTTTATCGGCTAATGGCGGTACCACCAGAGAAGCGCCTCAACTGCGTCGATCTTGTCGATATTGATTTGATGCTCGATCAGCACCTCTCGCTGTTTGTCGCATCCGCCCTAAAGGGCCGTGAGCGTCACGCATTCGATGCGCTACGCCGCGCGCTAAACGCGAATCGCCTTAAACCAACGATCGGCGGTTTTGTCAACAGCGCCGCAAGCGAATATCTGAACCTGGACAAGTATTACGAAGCCCAAGACGAGATCAGTGCGTTCGATCAATTTCGTAATTCAAACATCCCATTCATCATGGCGGCAGTGTCGGACAACGCGCCACGGGAATGTGCGTACCGATTTGAGCTGTGGGTGGCGAGTGAAACAGGGGCAAAGGCGCGATGAGGAGCACCGCTAGGAAAGGCTTAAACTAATTAAACGCACGGTTATTCCACACGGGAGTACACAAAAAATGGTGAAGAAGAGTTCGGTAAATTTAGTGAGCCTTCAGCGTGACTTTAAAGGTAGATCGGTTTCCGGATTCCTGAACTCAAAGCAACGCTCGGAATTGACTCAGGCCTATTTCCGGAAAATCGGAGCGCAGATCAGCGGCAAATGGAGAGAAGTAACGATCATCACGGCGTATTTGGATGAAACAGTATTGGACGATTTGCAGGTTTGCATAACCGGCAAATCCACAGGCAAGGCGCTTGGAAACATGACGACAGGCTGCAGCATTAAGGTCTACGCAGACTCGGCTGCGACAACTAGCCTGCTTGCATCGAGTGAGAACGCACAAAAACTCTTGAGAAAACTTACGAAAGCGGGAGTGGAGCTTTATGCAGTGCGCCTAGGTGCGCTATTTCACGCCAAAGGCATGATCGTTAGCACTTCAACCGGAACATGGAGTTCCGTCGGCTCACTTAACTTCACGAGCAGGGGGCACGCCGTAAACGAAGAATTGACGGTTACTGAAGTTAACGCATTCGATGCAGGAGGATTATCTCGCGGACTTGCTCAACAGTTGATTGAGTACGTTGATTGGCTTCAAAAAAGCGGGAAATGCACTCTAATTGAATCCGCTGCCCCAGCACCTCAGAGTCCTGTGGACTTGCGCGGTTTCTTCCTTGCGGGTGAGCTGTGGTACGAGATGTCTGAAACAGCACTGTTTTCATTCCCGATGGCTTTCAGTGAGGAAGTCAAACAATCATCTGCCCTTCGAGGCACTTCGATTTCGAGATTTCTGAAGGGTGTAGCGCCCAATGCAATCGACATACGCGACGTTTTGGGTATTGCCGTGGTTTCCGAAGAACAGACGAAACATCGATGGAAGAAGAAATACTGCATGCCTACTTGTTTGGGTCTTTGGGCACCAATCGCTTGGAATAAAGTCATTGCAGACGCCACGGCGGCAGCATCAGGTGGGCGCGGGCGGGCAATTAAAGCATTGGCTGATGCATTGAGTGACGAACACCCCACGAATGCCGCCGCTATGCTGACTGAAGCAATAGTGGACGTGTGGAAAGCAATCATCGCGGCAGATGCATCGCTAGAAGAATTTTTGCCGACACTGTCAGCCATCGAGAGCCGTGCAAACCAATGGGTTGGCAGAACACGCTCCAAGTTGAATGACGATGATTTTCGTCGCAGATTTTCTAATAATGCTGCCAGTACGAACATGCCAGATATTTGGGCTGGAAGTCCCGCAGATCAGGCAGAGTTTGAACGGACTTTTTTTGAAAGCTTGAGATACGAGCAGGATCAGAAAGAATCTGGCAGTAACCGCCGCTCAGACTTGCAGTCAATTGTTTTTGAAATGGCTCGGGTTAAAGACTCGGACGTAGATGACGATCTTCTGATCAGGAGTTTTTTTCAGAAACTGGAAGATATCTCAAGCTACATAGAATCAGAAAAGTCGGCCTATGAGCTTGACGCGAAGATCATCTAACGATGCGCCACCTCACCGCCTTGCAATAGTGGCAACTCGTTTTCCGAAACGAAATCACTGCATTGAACTTTCACAAAGTCCATGGATTCGCAGTAAATTTCTTGACCGTATTCCGCGACCAATGGGAGGCTAATAAGTTGCGGTCGCACGAATTTAGTGAACTCGGTGTCTAGGTAAACGCGAGTGGTTTTCTGCGATTTTGTGGTGGCCTCACCCATCAAGTCAATTCCGCCCCTGCACTATCCCAACAGCAAAAAGCGTCACTTCATCGACAGCATTAATTGGTGCTTTGATGATGAAAGAAGCATCGCGTTGCCTCCAGTCGAGGCTTTTCACTTGATCGGCGAGGACGTAGCTGGGCTTCGGTAAGAGCGTTGGCGGCAGAGCGACTACGAAAGGGTAGGGCTTGAGTTGCGAGGTGATGGGGCAGAGCACGACTAACGATGATCGTGCGTTGTATTTTTTGTCGGAGAGGATGAGCGCGGGTCTGCGTCCGGCTTGTTCGTGGCCGGCCTGCGGGTCGAAATCTATCCAGACAACGTCGCCTCGGTGGGGCACATACGCAGCGCTCACCATTCGACAATCTCGCCGCCTCGCGCGCTGCCGGTACCTACTTCTTCAAAGCGATTTGCTGGCGTAATTTGGTCGTAAAGCGCGCCGAAGTCGATTTCTTTGCGGACGCTTTCGACGATGAGCCGACCTTGGCGCGACACGCTCACCTCTACCGAGTCGCCTTCAGAGATTTTTGCTTTTTCTGCAACTGTGACTGGTATGCGGACAGCTAGGCTGTTGCCCCAACGGGAGATGACGGCTGCCATGAAATAAATCTCTCATTGGATATACATTGTAGATTCGTAATTATATCGCGATTAGTGTTTAGTGAAGCAAAATCACGCAGCCACAATCTGAAATTCAGTCGCGTTCGCAATCGGTCGAACCAGTCGATTTTCGCGGCGCATTTCTACGATGCCGTAGTTCGACATCGTCTTCAATGTTCGCGACAAGTTGCCGGGCGTGCGTCCGGTGGCAGCAGCTAACGACGAGACGGACTCGGGTTGCGTGTCACGAATGACTTTCAGCAATGCCCGGTTGTCATCGCTCAGCACCTCCGCCAACGACTTCATGGAGGTAAACCACACCTTGGGATCACTTGGACGGGGTTTGATTTCGCCGCGCGCGATGGCGAGTACGCGTGCACGAATTTGCGGCTGCGGCATGATGCCGATCTTGATAGCTTTCATAATTACATCAACTCCAGTAGCG
>JBDSYI010000441.1:0-3263 GCA_039925745.1 Casimicrobium sp.
TCGGTGGCAAAGAAGCCGAAAGCTCTCCGATCGCGTGATTCAGGCTAGCGATATTCTGCTGCTTCAGGGAACGACCGATTCAATCAAAGAAGCGCAACAGGACGGCATTGGCCTGTTATTGGACGAGCAATTTGCGCTACCACGGCAAGAAAAGGCGATGCTCGCGTTAATGGTGATGGCGGCCGTGGTCGTGCTCGCGGCCACCAAGACGCTGCCAATCTCGATTGCCGCGGTCGGGGGTGCGCTCGCCCTATTACTCACCCGCTGTCTGTCGTGGCAGGAAGTCGCGCAATCAATGTCGGTCAAGGTCATTTTGCTGGTGTCTGCCAGTCTGGCGCTCGGCGACGCTCTGACTATCACCGGCGCGACGACGTGGCTGGCAGGGATGCTTGCAAGCGTCTCGACTCAGTTAAGCCCAGCATGGCTGCTGACGTTGCTGATGGGCATCATGGGACTTTTGACCAACTTTGTGTCAAACAATGCCTCAGCCGCGATCGGAACGCCTCTGGCGATAGAACTCGCAAGGACGCTCGGTATGCCGCCGGAGCCATTTGTACTCGCGGTGCTGTTCGGGTGCAACCTGTGTTACCTGACGCCGATGGGTTACCAGACCAACCTTCTTGTGATGAATGCGGGCGGCTATCGGTTCAGCGACTTCGTGAAAGTCGGAACCCCGCTGTTTCTCATCATGTGGGCTGGGTTGGCTTATTCGCTGGTGTTGCGCTATCAGATTTAGCGTCAGTTGCTTCACCGTCGACCATTCGCATGTTCAGCGTGCCGGTTCGGATGTTGAGATCTCGCTGGGGGAAGGGAATCTCGATGTTTCGCGCGGCAAGCGCGTCGTCCAGTGCCCACATCAATTTGGCATGAGTTGATGCCGGGTGGGTCGTGAGCCTTCGGTCGGCCCAGACTACGAGTTCATAGTTGACCGAACTGTCGCCATAGTTGACGAGCCACACATTGCTCTTCATGCTTCCGGAATCGACTATGCCTTCGATTTTGCTTGCCGCTTCAATGCCTGCTTCGCGCACAAGCTCTTTTGCAGTGCCGTACGCCACTCCGAACGGTATATGCATCCGTCGGTGTGAGTCATTAAATGTCCAGTTGACGACGCGGCCAGTTATGAATTCCGAGTTGGGAACCAACACGTCAAGCGAGTCATTGGTCGTGATTCTCGTGTAGCGCATCGCGATTTCTTTAACGTGACCGCGTAGCCCTGACGCCAGGTCCACAAAATCTCCCACCTTCAGGCTTCGTTCCAGCAGGATCACTAGGCCAGACACAAAATTGCTAACGATATTCTGCAAACCGAAGCCGAGCCCGACCGCCAATGCGCTACCCAATAACGCGATTCCGGACAGGTCGATTCCGGCGTAGTTGAGGCCCACGAATGTCCCGATCACCCATACGGCGTAGCGCAGCAGGCGGCTCAGCATGTGAATGCGGGCGGACTTCCACGGCTCATCGGCGTAACCACGAGCAATGCGATGCACGCTCCTCTCAAGCAGGCTGGCGAACCACCAGATGCCAATCAAAAATGCGATAGCGATGACGAGGCTCGAAAAACTGATGTTCTTTCCCGCCAGCGTCAGCAGCGGCTTGTTCGCCCAAAGCTCGATTGTTTCAACGGCAGTCATCAGAAAAATCCCGTCACCATTCAGATTGGGGCCAAGTGGCCCGAGCGAGGCGTCGCCAGCGCGCGCAGTATCGCGTCATGCGACATGTGCTTCATGATATTGACGCGTCCATCACTAGACGTCGTCACGTCCAGGATGCGTCTAAACACCAAACGGCTGGGGGGTTGCCGGTTTGCGAACGGCCTGTTTGCGCTTCAGCGCTGGAACGCTCTTAACAGCTCCGGGCTGAACTTTAGCCGGGGTTTTGTTCTTGCACACCAAAACGGGCACCGTAGCCAATGTAATGAGCCGGGTGACGACGCTACCAAAAATGAGCCGTTCAAGCGCATTTCTGCCGTGCGATCCGACAACGATCAGGCCACACTTCTGTTTTATTGCCGCTTCGACAATGCAGACAGCGGCTTCTGCGCCAGAGCCGGTCGTAACGCTTGACGTGACGCCCATACGTTTAGCCAGGGAGGTTGCCGCAGTAAACAGCCGAACCGCCGTGCGCTCAACTTCTTGTCGATGCTCGTCCATCGTCAGATAACCCATGGCAAGTCCGTCCGCAATAGGCAGCACATAGTTCGATAACACATGAAAAAAGTGGACTTCTGAATTGTGCTGTTTGGCTAACGTGAGACCCTCGCGCACAGCCGCTTTAGTCACTTCGCTGTCATCGACGACGATCATGATTCTCTTGTACATGTACTACTCCTTAGAGGTTGGAATTGCCGGACGGGGAAATGCGCGTCGCGACAGCAGGCGTTGAGCCGATTGGATTTCCGGCCAGACAACCCACGCCAGCGTTGCTGATCGGCGACCTGCAATCAACGGCATGTGAAAGCACCTGCCGCAGAATAATTCATGTAACCGCTGATGCGTTTTCAGGAATCATCTCAGGATTTAGTCCAGCCGGGAGGCCCAACGTAACCGTGCTTAAACCGTAGGAAAAACCGCCGAGCATTAAGCTTTAGCATACGCTAGATCGAGGCAATAGTCAAGTACAACAACATTTGCCGTGATAGTGGACGCCAACTTACTGGCGTTATTGCGGCAATCTCGATCGCTCGTCACCCACAGTGAATGCGAGTGTAGGATCGTTGCAAACGCTCGTTGTCGTGGCGCCCGCCTCGGCGAAATCAGCGCCTCAAAAGCGCCCTGATGCATTCGCCAAAATATTGCCAACATCGCCTAAATAATCAACTCAATCAAAAACGGACCGGGTTGCCGAAAGCTCTGCAACATCAAATCGGCACACGCTTCAAGCGTCGTCGCCCGCGCCGCCTCGACGCCCATACCGTTAGCGAGTTTCAGCCAATCCAGATTCGGGTTGCCGAGGTCGAGCATGCTCATCGCGGTAGGGCCGATGGCGGCACCCACGGCTTTGTATTCGCCGATCAGGATGCTGTATTTACGATTGTTAAGCAGGATCGTGGTCACCGGCAACCGCTCGCGGGCTTGAGTCCATAGGGATTGCAGCGAGTACATCGCCGAGCCGTCCGCCTGCAGATTGATGACCCGACGCTCGCCGCCACTTCCGATGGCGGCACCTGTAGCCATTGGCATGCCAGCGCCAATCGCGCCGCCGACGAGATGCAACCAGTCGTGCGCAGGCGCCGCGTGGGTATTTTTGTAGAAACCGCG
>JBDSYI010000442.1:0-1829 GCA_039925745.1 Casimicrobium sp.
TGGCAATTTGCACAATGGAGCCACGATCCATGACCGCGATACGGTCGGAGATCGCCATCGCCTCTTCCTGGTCATGCGTGACGTACACCGTCGTGATACCCAGGCGCTTCTGCAGCTGCTGAATCTCGCTGCGCATCTGCACGCGCAGTTTCGCGTCCAGATTAGACAGCGGTTCATCGAACAACAGGATACGCGGGCGGAACACAATCGCACGCGCTAGCGCAACGCGTTGCTGCTCACCGCCTGAGAGCTGATGGGGATGCTGTTGGGCATAGCCCGCCAACCCCACCAGTTCAAGCACTTCGGCCACCGCGCGTTTGATCTCATCGTCGGGTTTTTGCTGAACGCGCAGGCCGTAGGCCACGTTCTCAAACACCGAAAGATGCGGAAAGATCGCGTAGTTCTGAAACACAAAACCAATGTTGCGTTCGTTGGCGCGCAGCCCCGTTACGTTTTTTTCACCGATATAAATCTCGCCCTCGGTCGGTTGCTCAAACCCGGCGATCATGCGCAGCGTGGTGGTCTTGCCACAACCCGACGGGCCCAGCAACGTAAGCAACTCACCAGGAACCACCGTAACGTTGACATCGTTCACGGCATGAATGCGGCCCTTGACGCCATGCTCGAAGCTCTTGCCGATTCCTGTCAACCGGATCGGAACCGGTTGCGCCGCAGTCACCGCCATGCCGGTGCTCCAGTTCGTTTGAACATCATTAGCAGTTCCAGATCAACCTCCCAAAATGCTCTCAACGCGCCCGCCCTCGAGCGCCCGGAAGCGAGCGAGTAACTGCCCAATCAGGAACAGCACGACGTAAACAATCACCACAACCAGCACCGAGAACGCCGCAGCAGGGCCCAACGAAAGCTCGGTCATATTCTCAAGAATGCGCACGGTGACCAGCGTCCAGTTAATTGAAATCAAAAATATGGTGGCGCTGATCGCGGTCATCGAACGGATGAACACAACGCCCAGACCCGTGAAGAAGGCCGGCATGATGAGCGGCAATGTGATGCGGCGAAAAGTCGTGATGCTCTTGGCGCCAAGACTTTCAGACGCCTCTTCAAGACTCTTGTCGACCTGATGCAAGAGAGCAATCGTCGCGCGAATACCGGTCGGGCTGTAACGGAATATGTAACAGGCGATGATGATCGCCGCAGTCCCGGTTAACTCCATGGGCTTGTCGTTAAACGCCAGCAAATACGCGATACCAACAATGGTGCCCGGCAACGCATAGTTGATCATTGACACCAGCTCCAGCGACTGACGGCCCCAAAACTTTTTACGCGCGACCAAATAGCCAACGACAACGCCATAGATACCTCCGAGTGGCATGCCGATCACCGCAATGATCAAGGTGTCGCGAATCGCCGGAAGCCCCTCGGTAAAGATGACGTGATAGTGCTTGAGCGTGAACGTGTGATTCGCGCCAAACGCCACCACTAGCGAGGAAAATAACAGTAATCCGTAGAAGTAAACCACCACAACCGACACCAAGCCGCACAGGGAAAACAGCGCGCCGCGCATCGCGGGGGTCAGGATTTCCACGCTGCTGCGCGACCCGGCCTTGCCAGTCACCGTGACAAAACTGCGCCCAGCAAGCCAATACCGCTGCAGGAAGAAAACAACCGCAGCGGGCACTAGCAAAAGAATGGAAAGCAGCGCGCCGCCACGCAAATCAAACTGCCCAGTGATCTGCAAGAAAGCTTCTGTTGGAAGTACCGGAAATTCATTGCCGGCCAGGATCAGCGGCGTCGCGAAATCAGCTAGCGAACAGGCGAACAAAAGCAGGAACGCATTGGCAATTCCCGGCATCGACAGCGGTAATGTC
>JBDSYI010000443.1:0-2656 GCA_039925745.1 Casimicrobium sp.
AAAAACGCCGCTCCACATCAAGCATTTGCCAGTAGCGTTGCAGGGTCGCCGACGCGTCCTCGGGCGCTACGCCGCGCATCGGTGCCAGACGTGATTCAACCCACGTCGTCAGGCTTTCATCGTTGTCGGCAGTCGGTGGCGGTAACACCAGCGCGATAGTTTCGGCGAGATCACCGACCGCCTGATAACTCTCTTCGAACAACCATTCTGGCAGACCGCTCGCTTCGAGCGCCGCGACGCGCAACACTTTGGTAGGGACGCTTTGCCGTGGTTTGCCGCCTGCCAAAAAGTAGGTCGCCCATGCCGCGTCATCGTCCGGCGCGTTCGCGTAAAACGCCTTGAGCGCGGCGACTTTTTCGTTGGTGGACGTCGTCGCGTCAATCGCAGCGAAGAGGGCGGCGAACTGTTTCATGCCTGCTCGACAGGCGCGGGCACGGCGTCGGGCACGCTGTCATCGAGCGCATCATCGCCAAACTCAGTGGCGAATGCGCGCGCACGCAAACCTTTCTCTTCGAGGTAGCGCACCATCACGGGCACCGAACCGTGCGTCACAATGACCTGCTCGCAACCGGTCGCTGCGATGGCGCTGTGCAGCCCCGGCCAATCGGCGTGATCGGACAGCACAAAGCCACGATCTACACCACGTCTTCTTCGCGCGCCGCGCAGCAGCATCCAACCACTGGCAAAGCCGTCGCGATACTCGCCAAACCGTTTCATCCAGCTTGATCCCGCGACCGAGGGAGGCGCGAGCACTAACGCCCGCTTGAGTAATGCTTTGTCGTTGATTTCGGTCACCAATTGTGTGTCGGGCAATGCCACGCCGCTAGCTCGATACGCAGCGTTCAGCGTTTGCACTGCGCCATGCACAACGATCGGCCCAATCGTCGCATCAACGCCCGAGAGAATGCGCTGCGCCTTGCCAAAACTGTAGCAATACAAAATGCTCGCCAAACCGAGTGCCGCATTGGCCGACCACCACGCGTTGATGTCAGCGAACACCGTCGCATCATCCGGCCAGCGATAAATCGGCAGACCGAACGTACTCTCGGTGATGAAGGTGTCGCAGGCAACTGCTTCAAATGGTGCACACGTCGCATCGGGCGCAGTTTTGTAATCGCCACTAGCCACCCAAACGCGCCCCGCGTGAGCCACGCGAACTTGGGCGCTGCCCAACACATGCCCCGCCGGATACAGGCTCACCTGGACGCCATTGAGGCTTATCGATTCGCCGTATGCCAGCGGCTGCAAATCAATCGCACCGAGCCGCGACCGCAACACGTGCTCAGCTTCGCGCGCCGCCAGATAATGCGCATGTCCCGTTCGCGCATGATCCGCGTGCGCATGCGTGATCACGGCGCGATCAACCGGTCGCCACGGGTCGATATAAAAATCCCCCGCTGGACAATACATGCCCTGCGGTCTCAGAACAATCAGGTCAGTTTCTTTGGCATGAACTTCAGCCACGGTAGTCGATGCCTTCTCAGCGAATAGTTAGGTTGTCATTTTGCCCGCAGCGACCCGTCGACACCGTTCCAGAAGTGCGCAGGGCTCAATTGCGCAAAGCATCGCGAAAGACGCGCAAGCAAAGCCGTGCGCAATCCCACTGTTGAAGCGAGCAACCATTTTGCAGGGTGTGCCTGGATTGGCACAGCCCCGGAGAAAATGGCGTTTCACGAAAAATCGGAATAGGCGATCTGTTTGCGACGTGCGGCCTCAGCAACACGGCTACCGACACATCACGCGCTTACTCGTTGATAAAGAGCGACTGATGCAGACCGCGCTTTAGTTCCTCGTTGAATGCTTCGCCGATTTTGCCCACCATTGCATAACATTCTGCTGGTGTCGGGCCTAACAAAGTAGCGCCACTTGCGTAGATCGCAAACACCTCCTTGTCATGATGGGTAAGGTTGATGATGCCAGCGCAGCCGGGGACGGAAAATGTGGTGCCTTTGTGCTTCGCATTCGGCTCAAAGCCGTCGGGCACACCTGTCGCGTTCATGCGCTCCTTTAGAAAGCGCGCCAGCACCGGAACGATTTCCTGACTGACCGGGGCGATTTGGTACTCAACCGTGCCCCGGATTGATGTGCTGACGCGCCCAATCCACGGCAGTATCTTGGCATCCGGGCGCGGTGAAAGCTTCTCACCGCCCTGGGCATTTTTCGTCCATTGGAAGTAATGGGCGAGCCATTCAGGCGTGCGATCGTGATAGTCGTAATAGTGACTGTCCTTGCGACTGAGTTTCAATGCGTAGGAGGTGGCACTCGGAATATCAACAACTATCAGCGCGGTGTAAGGTGGCTGCCCCTCGCGCTCGCGATCAACGCCCTCGGCGCTGGTAACGTACTGCGTCTGCCCTGGCGAGAACGCAAACGCAATGGAGCCGCCAGTTCGTAGGCCTGCGAAGGGCCCGTCAGCGACGGAATCGATCCACGGATGAACTTTGTACAAGCGCAGGGTGCTTACGTCGAACACTGTAGTGTTCATTCGTAGCCAGCGACCCCCACGCAGCTCGGTGCCGGTGGCAGGGTCGACATGTTCAATGCCGAAGAGTTTTGGCTTCGTAGGCTGCCCTTTGTCGGCATCAAGCCATTGGTACTGGGCGAGACTGCCCGACCCCCCAATGGTTTTTGTGACGAGCGCCCCGTTCTCCTCCGT
>JBDSYI010000444.1:0-5392 GCA_039925745.1 Casimicrobium sp.
CAACCGCACCGCGATCACCTCTACCAACGACTGGTGCTGGCTGGGTTAGGCCATCAGGGCGTTCTAATGTGGATCGTAGGCTGGAACCTGCTCTCAAGTGCGCTCGCCTACATCCTCCGCCGCGATCAGAGCTGGGTAGGGTTGGTCGTCGTGGCGCTCTATGCACTGACTTACGTCGCAGTGACGGAATGGACGTTACGCAAACGCCCGAATTTGCTGATCAATCCGCGCGCTTTTCTCGCGCTGCTTTTTGACCTCGCAGCGGCTGCGGCCGCGTGGTCGTTGCTCTTTTGGGCGCGTTTCAATTTCAACACTGACGAGGTCGATTTCACCAGTCGCGACGTCGCTCGCAGCCTCGCCTTCATCATTCCTGTTCATGCACTCGTGTTTGTAAGTTTGGGCCTCTACCAAGGTCTCTGGCGGTTCGCGAGTCTGGCCGATTTACGGCGCATCGTGCTGGGGGCGTTCATGGCCGCAGCTGGCACTGCAGTGCTCTTCGCGTTAGTGCGGCCTGACAGCTTTATCTGGCCACGTTTTGTGCTTATCTTGCAACCGTTTCTGTTAATCGTGTTGATGGGAGGTGCGCGGTTCGCGTATCGAAGCTGGCGCGAGCATCGCCTTTACGGATTAGCCGCAGCGAAAGGTGAGCCTGTGTTGGTGCTGGGCGCAGGAGCCGCTGGAGCACGATTGGTGAGCGAGCTGGCGAAATCGGAGACTTGGCATGTGGTCGCACTACTTGATGATGACCACGCGAAGATCGGTGCAAGAGTGCATGACACCCGCGTCGTTGGCCCGATCGATCAGGCCCCGTTAATCGCTAAGCGATTCGGCGCCCGCCACGCGATTATTGCGATGCCGAACTCTAATCACGAGGCACGTCGTCGCGCCGTCGCGCTTGCGGCGGAGGCAAATCTCATCACGCTAACGGTACCCTCTTACGATCAACTTTTGTCGGATGATTCGCCGCTGGCAAAACTCCGTTCTATCGAACTTGAAGACTTACTGGGCCGCGACCCGGTCACTCTCGACACTTCTGGCATCGAGAATTGGCTCAAAGGAAAAACCGTGCTCATAACGGGTGCCGGCGGATCAATCGGTACCGAGCTGTGTAATCAGGTCGCGCGCTTCCATCCAGGCAAACTAATTATGGTCGACGTCTCGGAATTCGCTTCACACGTCGTCAGTGAATTTATGATTACCCGCATGCCAATTGAGCGGCTTGAGGTCTACGTTGGCGATGTGCGAGACCGCACGCGTATGCGCGAAATTTTTAGTGCAGAAAAACCGTCCGTTGTATTCCACGCGGCGGCCTACAAACATGTGCCACTTACCGAATCGGTGAACGCCTGGGAGGCGGTACGCAACAACGTGCTTGGGACAATCGTCGCAGCCGAATGTGCCCGCGAAGTGGGGACCGAGAAATTTGTTCTGGTGTCGACCGACAAGGCAGTGCGTGCGTCGAGCATCATGGGGGCCAGCAAACGGCTCGCCGAGCTTGCAATATTGAGTCTGCCGCCGACACCAACGCAGTTCGTTGGAGTACGTTTTGGCAATGTATTGGGCAGCAACGGCAGCGTGATCCCGAAGTTCCGAGAACAGATCGCTGCGGGCGGGCCAGTCACCGTCACGCACGCAGACATGACTCGATTTTTTATGTCGATTCCCGAAGCGGCACAGCTCGTGATTCAAGCCGGACTGATGGGGCAACCTCGCTCGCTGTACGTGTTAAATATGGGGCAACCGGTTCGCATCGTTGAACTGGCCGAAGAGTTAATCAGGCTATCGAAGGGTTCGGCGGACGCGATCACGATCGTTTATACCGGCCTTCGAGCCGGCGAAAAAATGCACGAGGAACTGACCGGCGACGACGAGCGCTTTGTCGAAACCGAGCACAGCAAAGTGCGTCGCGTTTTTACCGAGCGGGACGTCGCGATTGACCTCGACAGGCTAGCGGTGTGGCTCGATCAGTCGTCACCGAAGGACGTGCGTGCCGCCTTGAAACAATGGGTGATCGACTTCAGTCCGCCTGTCGGGCAAGCAAACGGGCGTACACACCCGCCTGCTGCGTAAGGCTGGCATGAGTGCCGCGCTCAACCACGCGGCCGGCATCGAATACGAAAATTTCGTCGGCGTTGCGAATCGTGCTCAGGCGATGCGCGATCTGCACAACCGTGTGGTCTCGCCCCAGGATTCGCAGCGTGTCGTGCACCAGACGCTCTGAATCGGTATCAAGCGCAGATGTCGCCTCGTCAAACAAGACGATTGGGGCCTTTTTGTAGAGCGCGCGAGCAATGGAAATTCGCTGCCGTTGCCCACCCGACAACAATCCGCCACCTTCTCCGACAACGGCGTCAAATCCGCCGGGCAATGCCTCAATAAACGTCGCCGCGCCCGCAGCCTCAGCGGCCCACCGCACGCGCGCCGGATCAATCACACCATCCTTCGCGCCGAACGCGATATTTACGGTTATCGTGTCGTTAATCAGCAATACGTCTTGCGCCACTAAGGAGACGTTGTCACGCAACACGTCAATGCCAATGTTTCGGATTGATGCGCCGTCAACGCTGATGTCGCCACTTTGCACCTGGTAAAAACCTGCCAATAACGCCATGGCAGTGGATTTTCCACTGCCTGAAGCGCCGACGAAAGCGACGTGTTGACCGGCTCCAATTTCAAGCGAAATGTCGGTCAGCGCGTCGGCGTCGCGGCCCGCATAACGGGCGCACACGGCATCAAAGCGAACGCTGCCCTTCAAGCGCTTCAAACCTTCGGAAATTTGCACGTATTCAGCTGGCTCATCCAGTACCGAAAAGACGCTGGTTGCTGCGGCCAATCCACGTTGCAAGACGGCATTAATGGACGATAGACTTTTCATCGGGGGCAACAACGACAAAAGGGCAGTGAAAAACACAAAAAAATCGCCTGCTGTCATCGCGCCGCGCTGGCCCTCCTTTATGGCCATCAGAACGATCCCGGCGATCGCCACTGAAACTAAAAGATGCATGAGTGGCGCGCTCGCTGCGTTCGCAGTTTCCTGTTTCATGATGGTTCGCCGAACGCGGTTGCTGCGTTCTGAAAATGCTTTAATCATTTGATCGAATGCAGCGTAAATTTTCACCGAGCGCTGATTGCTCAGTCCTTCATCGGTAAAGCGCGAAAGCTCGCCCATTTGTGTCTGCATCGCGATACTTGCCGCTCGCAGCCGTTTCGTGAGCATGCGCACGACGACAGCGACGATCGGTGCGATCACAAACACGCCAAGCGTGAGTTTCCAGCTGATCGATGCCATGAGCACTAGCGCGACGATAAGTTTCAGCGAATCTTGCACGAGCGTAGTCAGCGCCTGACTGGTGACCGCTCCGACCTGTTGCGTGTCGAAAGTGATTTTCGACGTCAGTTCTGCCGTCGCATTTCGATCAAAGAAACTCACCGGCAAGCGCAACATGTGCGCGAATGTCGCAGTGCGCAAATCAAACACCACCCGACTCGCCACCCAGTGCAACGCCAAATCTCCCAGAAAATTGGCAGTGCCGCGCAGCGCAAAAATTGCTACCAGCAGCAAGGGAAACCAGAGAATTGGAATTGCATCGAGCGCATTGGTGAGTGGTGCAAGAAACGACTGCGTTAGTGCGCTTTGCGCCAGCGGATGGCTGACAGTTGCCGCAGCTTTCACCGTTCCTTCGGCCACAAAGGCCCGATCAAGGATGCGCGAAAACGCAATCGTAATTACCGGCTCCACCAAAGAAACCAGTGCCAGCATCAACGTGCCTGCGATCAGGCGACCGCGATAGGGTTTAGCGTATCCGAGCAATCGTCGGTATCGCGCAAAATCGGTGGTGCCTGTTGTCATACTCAAATTGTTGCACGGTGTCGGGTCGGGTCTTTAAGCAGGGGCTGGCGTGCTGCTTCAACTCAACTATCATCGCTCCTATCGTCCGCCCCATGCGGTGCAGCACCACCATGAGCAAAGCCTTTACCAAAGAAAACCCCGACGCACCGGACGATGACGAAGATATCGTTCTTCCGGCCCTGCCGGCGGGCACCAAAAACTACATGACGCCGGGCGGTCACGGACGACTGAAGGCCGAGCTTGAGCATCTGATCACGGTAGATCGCCCCGAGGTGACGCGCGTGGTTTCATGGGCTGCCAGCAATGGCGATCGAAGTGAGAATGGCGATTACCTGTACGGCAAAAAGCGCCTGCGCGAGATTGATCGTCGCATGCGTTATCTGGTGCAACGGCTCGACGCGGCGGAGGTGATTGACCCGACGACGCGCGATACCGATCAGGTGTTTTTCGGCGCGACCGTGCATGTTGTCAATCAACGCAACGAGGAAAAGACAATTTCGATTGTGGGGCTCGATGAAGTCGATCCGCAGCGTGGCTATGTCAGCTGGGTGAGTCCGATCGCTCGCGCACTCACCAAGAGCCGCGAGGGCGACACGGTAACGCTTCCGACCCCGGGTGGCATTGAGGAGCTGGAAATTCTCACAGTGGTTTACCAGGCGCTCAGTACGCATATGGCGCCCAGTCACACCCAATTGACCGCACCGCAAGCAAACGATGCCGCCACTTGATATAGTTGAGAGATGACTTCCAGTCTTGACGACCTTGAAACCACGCTCAACGCTGTGACCGCGCGATTGTTAGCGCTGTCCGAAGAGAACGCTCGCTTGCGTGCGGCCTTGTCGGAACAAACTGAGCGCATGCGGTCTGCGGGACACAAGTTACGAATCGTCGCCGAACGACTGCCACAGCCGATTACTGAAGCCACGATTAGTGTTGCGCCGGAAGAAAAAGCCGCATGAGCACAACGCTGGAGGCCAATATTCATGGTCGTCAGTTTCGCATTGGCGCGCCCGAGGGTGAGCGCGTCGCCTTAGCCGAGGCCATCGCCATCGTTGAGGCCGAATGCGCCGTCATTGCCCAGAAGCAGCCTACCGCCGAAATTGAGCGGGTTTTACTGCTGGCAGCGCTTGAGTTGGCGGCTACCAACCCGGCAGTTGAGGCTGATCCCCGCGTTGAGTCTCGCGTGCTGGCCATGACAGCAAATTTGAAACGGGCACTGGCCGCGTCGCAAGCTAATTAGCGTACTTTTGCGCGGTGGTTTCCGAAATCAAGAAGCGTAGAATCTGAACTGCTCCTGCGGTGTGTGTGGCGGTCGAAGATTCTTTGTACCAATGCGCTTGTCGCGAGGATGCTCTTCTATCGTGGCCGTGTGCGCGGCTCTTCCCTAAAGCGAAAGCTCTGGGTCGCCAGCTGTACCTTGTAGTCGCGGTGGAGCATCCACTCTTGAACCCCGGTTCAAGGTGACGGCCGTTGCGGCATTCGCGGGAGTCTGAATTTTCATGAAAGGAGTCTGCGGACTCCTTTCGTTTGTGTGGGGCAGGA